>JAFGKB010000037.1 GCA_016928755.1 Anaerolineae bacterium
CCAACCCCAACAACCCGTACATCCGGGCTTCCTGGCTATAATAAACGGAGAGTGGATGAAGTGCCGTCACCAACGCGGCTCCTAACGCCGTGTATGTCCCACCGGCATATTGCCCGATTGCTGTGGCAAAAACGACAGTGAGTATGCCACAGAAGGCAGAAAAGCCGCGCAGTGCAAATTCACTATCCCCGGTAAATGTTCGCCACCCGTAGAGTAACAGATAATAGCCCGGCGGGTGAATATCCCCGGCGGCCCCTTTGATAATCAGTGGCAACGTGCGCTCGACTAAACGCGCTGTGTTTCCCTCATCATTCCAAAAAGATTGGTTGTCTAAAAGGTGGAATCTAAGCACCATAGACAGCAATAAAATACCAATCCACAGTAAACGTTGCCGATATCGCTTCTTCATTACCAGTTAGGATGGCTCCGCACTTCTGGCCTGGGTGTGGGTCTGTTTAGTGCCGTCCATATCTTCTCCTCGGACATAACCCCTTTGCGCACAATTACCGGTGGGTCGGGGATGCAATCCAGGATAGTGGAGGGTATACCATAGGGTGAACGACCGCCATCAAGAATTAAGTTAAAAATACCCTCAAATTGGCTGGCGGCTTCCTGGGCTGTAATAGCCGGTGGGTAACCGGAGCGGTGCGCACCGGTCACAATCAGGTATCCCCCGGCGGCTTTGAGCAAGGCCTGGAGTGGCGGGAGGTTGGGGACCCGTAAAGCAACCGGTGTCGTGCGTAACTCCGGTTCTAACTCCGGCCTGGGGGACAAAATTACAGTCAAAGCTCCTGGCCATAGCCGTTTAACGGCGCGGCATATATCCCCCCGGCATTGGACTAATTGCTGCATATCGTTAACGGTAGCCAGCAGAAAGGGTAATGCCGGTTCTCGTTCCCGCTCCCGCACCTGGTACAGGCGGGCAATGCTGGCTGTGTTTTTGGGGCTAATGGCTATGCCATAAATAGTGTCTGTGGGGAGAATAATCATCTCACCGGCTGCCAACAATTTAATGGCATAGTTAATTGCCTCTGGGTCCGTGATGGATAGAATGGATGAAGTCATTAATGTCTGTCTCTTATGTCAGCGTAAGCTCGAAATCTTTAAGAAGTACAAAACGTTCCACAGCTACAGCGGCCCCGTCATCTTCCTGGTACGGGGCAATCCAGTCTGCCACATCTTTTACCGCAGGAATAGCATTTCCCATTGCTACCCCCATTCCCGCCCATCGCACCATCTCGATATCATTCTCTTGGTCTCCACAGGCCATAACCGCTTCTTGGGGAATTCCTAGATAATCGGCTAACCAAGCTAACCCGGTCCCTTTATTATCTTCTGTGGGGACAACTTCCACGAGTTGTTTATGAGATTGCATCACAGTCGCGCGGCCATCAAGATGCGCGCGTAACTGTTGTATCATACCCGGTACTTCTTCTTCAGGGAGTATAAAGAGCAGCTTATCTGCTTGTGGGTTTTGCTTAAGTACCTTTTCCCAATTCTCCTCAATATCCAGCTTATTGGCTAATAATGAGGTATAAAACTTATACGGGTAGAGCAGCTCTTGTATAAAGATATCCATTCCTGCATAGAAAACGGTATGCCAATTCTCTCTTTCTGCGAGTTCCAGTGCTTTCTGAGTTGCATCCGCCGGCAGTACCGCCCGGTAGCGTGGCTCTGGGTCATTGACACCCTGTATCCAGCATCCTTGGGAGCATATCAACGGAATGTTGATATTCAAGCGTTGTGCGAAGGGCACGGCAATCGGATAAACACGCCCTGTTGCCAGGGTAATATAAACGCCTTGGTCCTGTGCCGCCGCAACTGCATCCAGCACCCGTGGCGTAATATGTTGTTTCTCATCTAAAAGGGTTCCATCCAGGTCAAATGCTACAAGTTGAATCATAATTTATCGCCATTATTGTTGTGTTAAGATTGAAATCACTGCGACCCATATCCCTGTTTGTAAGATGAGCAATCCGCCCCAGAGGAAATAAGCCGCAAAACGTTCTCTACGGTATAAAAATAGACCTAATGTGCCATTGATCAGCAGGAAGATAATACCGAGTAATGCCAGATAGAAGATGCGTTCTGCAGGCGCGACCAGCAACGCTTGCCCGCTGGCATCCAGACGCATTGCTATTTCTGCCGGAAGATATGGGTAGCGCCATGTAAGTAGCCCGACTAACAAAACTAAGAGTGCCAGGCTGCCGCTCAGAGTCCCCAAGGCTAACTTATCATTCCATATTTGCCAATCCAGGAACCCCGGCCGTTCGCAACTTTCCTCAATTTCCTGGGTAGGCCCCATCTGTAGCCGTTCACGGAACGCCAATAGAAAGTTCCCCAGGTCAGTGGGAGAGATAGCATAAGCCGTTTCCGCTGTCCGGACTATAACTTGTTCTGCTACCGGCGTAGTGGCATAAAAGAGAATTGGCCCAATCTCTTCCGCTTCTCCATAGCCTACATAATAACCCGGCCACCGGAGACCCGGACGCATATGCAAACCCGTAAGCTCCGCTCCTGGCAACACCGCTTGGACTGCGGTCATTGGAATTTGGTAGCTAACCTGGCCCCACCGGATGGTGAGTGCATTACGGTCCATTGTGTATTGTGAGTTAACCAAGCCCCACAACCAATAAACCATCTGCACCGCACTAAGTAAGGCTATGGTACCGGTTAATCCCATAAAAAACGTCCAAATTGTAATCGGATTTAGCACAGCTAAGATAGCCATACCTACGGCTAGTAAAACCAGTACAGCGGTTAAACCCAGACCGATGCGCCAGCCCCGGCTAATGTCAATTTCCCAAATATTCATTAGCTAGATCTCCTGCCGGGATTCCAGTGCCCGTAATAGTGTCACCGCGTCTGCATACTCCAGGTCCCCCCCTACAGGTAATCCACGGCCTAGCCGGGTAATTTTCACCTTTAGGGGCTTCAAACGTGTGAGGAGATAGGAAGTGGTGTAATCTCCCTCACTGGTGGGATTGGTCGCCAGGATAACCTCCCGGACATTGCCTTGCCGGATACGGGTCTCTAGTTCGTTAATACGTAAGTTCTCTGCAAAGATACCATCAAGAGGGGAGAGTGCACCATGCAAAACATGGTACACGCCCCTATATTGATCTGTACGTTCCATAGCCAGAACATCCATAGGCTCTTCAACAACACAGACCTGACTATGGTCCCGGGTCTCGTCAGCACAGATAGGACACAGATCGGTTTCGGTTACGTTATAACATACCGAACAAAAGCGGGTGCGTTCCACCAATGCCTTTAGAGCGTCCCCTAAACGCAAGGCCAACTCAGACTTACCCCGCAGAAGATAAAAGGCCAGCCGAGAAGCTGTCTTTGGTCCAACTCCAGGTAATTCTGAAAGAGTCTCGATAAGCTCTGTAACTGATGGGGGTACTGCTGAATTACCCATATTTTACAGGCCGGGAATCCCTAGGCCCCCTGTAATTGCGGACATCTTATCGGCCATCATTCCTTGGGCTTTCTGAATAGCTTCATTAACTGCCGCCGTAATCAGGTCTTGGAGCATTTCCACATCTTCGGGGTCTACAACATCTGGCTCAATTTTTACGCTCTTAATCTCCAAACCCCCGGTAATAGTGACTTCAATGACCCCGCCGCCGGCTGATACGGTGATAGTCTCCTCCGCTGCCTCAGCCTGAGTGCGTTCAACTTCTTTCTGCATACGCTGTACCTGGCGCATTAGGTCGTTAGGATTGAGACCCATACCGCCTTTTCTACCTTTATAACTACTCATTTTTTCTTTACTCCTTTTCCAATTCAAGATTATGGACAATTTACCAAATTGTCCTACAAATGCCC
>JAFGKB010000224.1 GCA_016928755.1 Anaerolineae bacterium
AATATGCTAGTACAAAAACTAGGCAAGCTCTTAAACAATCGCGGTTGGACACTCTCTGTAGCAGAATCCGCGACCGGCGGCTTGTTAGGCCATTGGCTTACGCAAGTAGCGGGTAGTTCCACCTATTTTATGGGCGGCATCATCGCTTATGCCAATAGCCTTAAGGTCGATCTCCTGGATGTACAAGCGGAGAGTTTATTGAACTGGGGGGCTGTAAGTCCCCAAGTCGCGTTGGAGATGGCTGAGGGCGCACGCCGGCGGCTGGGTACAGATATGGCTTTAAGCATCACCGGCATTGCCGGCCCCGGTGGTAGTACAGTCACAAAACCTGTGGGGCTGGCCTATGTGGGTCTGGCCGTTCCCCATGAGTGCTGGGTGTGGCGTGTCATTGGGCGCGGTAATCGTGAGTCCAACAAGCGGGTGTTTGCCGAAATCGCTCTCCAACGGGCGATCATATATTTAGACACCCGCGAATAAGAGGTGCATTGCACTTTCTTAAGTGCGTTGCACCTCTTCGTTTTAAAAACTAATACACTTTCTCAAGTGTATTGCGCCTTTTCACTGTTCCATCTTGGTGTAGTTAGCTGCGTGGTAATTTCTTAAAGACCTTACGTCTCATACCTCATTCTTCTCTAACTCCGCAATGCACAATTTCAGCAATTCCCGCATATGGATAAACCTATTTGAGTGCCGTTCTGTATTAGGAAAGAAGATCTTCACTAGCTCTTGGGCTGCTTGTCCGATTCCCGATTCTGTACTCCCTTGCTTAATAATATGGCGAGCGGATTGCTGCGTTACGTTAAAAAACTCTTTTTGCTCCTCGATTTCTCCTGGCCGGATAGCTGCCCGGCCTCTGCCGGGGATAATGTAGTGCAGATCACGCCGGTCGCTAAGCTCTGCCAGGTACTTTCCCCAGTTGTCAATATCCACATCTTTTGCTAATACCGGCACCTCGCCGGACGCAACAATGTCACCGGCAAACATAAGATTTTCGCCGGGTATATTGATATACAGGCTGCCAGGACTAATTGAGCTTACGGCGTGTAGTTCTATTGCCGGGCTGCGATGGTGTAGTAATAGATGCTGTTGAAATGCTATCGTTACACGATGGCGTTTAGTGGTGGAAAATACCCCGGTATCTTCGGGGCGTTGTTCTCCTACCACTTGGAGTAACTCGCCCCAGGCTTTATCGTTCTTATTGGATAGTAACCTGGCCGTGTGCTCCTGGGCGATCAGGGGGATATTCCAGTGCGCTGCCGCGACCAGGCGTTGTGGAATGGCATTGGTCAGTATCACATACCGGATCGGCCCGGCAGTAGCTTCTGCTTCTGCCCGCCATGCCTTGGCATCAGCCGGGTGTGGTGGTATATCAATAGCCAGCGTTCCCTTAGCCGTAGTGATTAAGCCCAGGTTGTAAGGTGTATAAGATGTTTCTACGAAGACTCCAGGTGCAATTTCTTGCATACTTTTCCCCCCATCTACAACCCCGGCTTTTTGAGTCTAGGGGTTGTGGATTGACTGATATTGCCCCTATTATACCTTATCCTGGGGTAAGATAAGTGAGGAAATGAAATATTTTCACGCTTCACGTATCAGAACCGCCTGCTTTAAAGCCGCGAGGATTTCTTCCTCAGAGGCTAACGGTGCACCGCCCTGGGCCAGCGTCGGTGGCCCGCCGCCCCGTCCATTGAGAGGGTCTAGTGCCGCTTGTAATACGACTCTGGCGTTGATTTCCGGGAGGTCATCACTGCGGGCGCAGACAATGCGCACCCCTTTTTCTTCGGTGGTTGCCAACAGGATGAGTGCTCTGGGGTGTTCGCGGAGTTGGGCTGCAATAGCGCGCACCTCTTGAAATGATTTCTGTTCCCAATGCTTAGTTATATAGCGTGTGCCGTTCTGTTCCGGCGCAGTATCCCAAAGCTGTGCAGTTTCCAGCGCGTTAAGTTGTTCCTGTGCTTGGCGCAATTCCCGCCGTGTGGCTTTAACTTCGTCCTGGGTGCGCTGGACAGTTTCGTAAATATCATCTTGCCCAACACTCAAACTGTTCCCCGTAGTCTGGACAATATGTTGTATCCGTTGGTAGTCGCTTAATGCGCGTTGTCCACACAGGAAGGTGACACGCACTCCGCCCTTATAGTTCTCAACATTCGTAATCTTAAGCATCCCGATTTGCCCTGTGCTTGCCACATGGGTGCCACCACAGGCTGAGGCATCACAACCCGTAATCCATACAATCCGCACATTTTCCTCAACCTTGGGCGGCTTACGTAGGGGGATCTGCTTCAATTCATCCGGGCTGACAAAGCGTGTTGTTACGGGACGGTCTTCCCAGATAATGCCATTGACCTTATTCTCTACTTCCTGTGTGTCTTTCTCATCCAGACCTGGGATATCCAGGTCAATCGTACTATAGGTTTCCCCTAGGTGGAAGCTGGTGGTAGCCGCGTCTAATAACTCCACACATGCCGCCGACAGTAGGTGTTGGCCGGTGTGTTGCTGCATATGGTCAAACCGGCGTGCCCAATTAATCTCGCCGGTTACCTCCTGCGTTCCTGGTGTTTCCTTGAGCAAATGCCATACCTCTTGGTCTTCCCCAACCCATACATCTAATACCGGCTTCCCGGCCAATGTCCCGGTATCATATGGTTGTCCTCCCGAAGTTGGATAGAAAGCCGTCTTATCCAAACGGACAAGTACACCGCGTTCAGCGTCTCGTTGCTCTACGATAGTTGCTGTAAAAGTTTTTAAGGTCGTTTGCTCGTAATATAATCTCTCGGTCATAGTTGTTCCTTTCATACCTCACCCAAATATCCGCCGTTGGGGATAGTGGCGGGGAGCGGAAGATGGCTATCATGCCTCACGTATTACTTCTCCTGTGGTAACCGGTGTCGGGGTATCGTAACCGTAAACCTACTACCTTTATTCAATGCACTCTCTACCCAAATCTTGCCGTTGTGTGCTTCCACGGCCACCTTGCAGAAAGCCAATCCTACACCTGAACCCCGTGTCTTGTGGGCATTTTTACCCCGGTGGAATATTTGGAAGAGGCTTTCTAAATCATCCGTGGCAATACCCGGCCCATTGTCAATAACATCGAAACAGAAGTTCTCCGGGTCTAAACTGACCCTAAGCACGATCTTGCCACCTTTCGGGGTGAACTTGATCGCATTAGTCAACAGGTTTGTTAATACGCGCTGGAGCATATCGGCATCGCCGGGCATTGTTGGCAACCCCGCCGGGATTATGAAATCCAGGTCGTGCTTCCGACTGGCAGCCGAAGGTTCGATAATGTCCTTAATCTCTTCGATTAAGTTCGGAATCGCAATATCCGTGATAGTCGGCTCTCTATCCCCACGCGGGATGCTGGCCGTGTCTAAGATATCGCTGATCAGCCTTTCCAGCCGTTTGGCATTGCGGCGTGCTATATCCAGAATTTGCCCGATAGGCATTGTCATATCGCGTTCTAGCCAGGCAACCCTGGCAAGTTCCACGCTGTTGAGGATGCTGTTTAACGGGCCGTTGAGGTCATGGACGACCATATTGGCCCACTCGGTACGCATACGGTCCAGTTCTACCTGGTCCGTGACATCATGGGCCAGCCATTGGTATACCTCGCCGGGTTTGTATTTCTTCAGATAAGTCAGGTTGATTTCCAGAATGCGCCTCTCCCCTTGTGCATTGTGTACATTGAACCGCCAACTGACCATATCCTGGGTTTGTAAATCTTGTTTGTATGCCTCAAACTCCTCCGGTGTAAGCCCAATCTGGGGGAGATGGCTTGGGCTGCCTGGTCGGTTCTTAAATTCAAATAACTTTTGTGCAGCCTCGTTATAATTCAGGATTTGGCCCTCTATACTAAGAAGTATAATCGGGTCGATATTGGCTTTAAAGAGTTGCTGGAATTGCCTCTCGGCACATTTTACTTGCTCGAATAGATTCGCATTGTGGATAGCTGTCGCTGCCAGGGAAGCCAGCGCTGACATAACTTTCTCCGTCTCCTCGGCCTTCATCTGAGTGTTGGGATTAATCAATTCCAACACTGCCAAGGTACGCTGCCCCATTTTTACCGGGACGGCATAAATGGCCTGGGTATTAAACCCGGTCTGGCGGTCAGCTTCTCCGTAGTGGCGTGTATCCTGTTTTGCATTAGGAACCCAGAGGGATTGGCCGTTGTCTGCTACCCATCCTACTATACCGGTACCGGGTTGTAGCCGCATACCCAGTATTTGCTGCGCGCTTTTCCCTGACGCAGCTTTAAAGACTAACGTTCTATCAGCTTCAACTGAAGCAACCGATACGGCGTCTGGTTGGAAGTGTTGGTGCGCCAGTTGCATCAACTTTTGCAAGACTGTGTCGGTGTTTAAACTGGCCGTCAGTGCTTGTGCCGCTTCGTAAAGGAATGTCAGTTGTTCAATTGTGCTTGGGTTTGTTGTCATTGCTATATTCCTATCAATCAAACGTAACAATTTCTTTGCCGTGCAGGCGCTCCATAATCTTATCAATAATTAGTGTCAGATGTGTACCATTGGCGACAAAATCCAGACGGTCCGCCGGCACCGTTAACACCGGGGATAGCGAAAAATGGGCGATCCATTCTTCGTAAAGTTGGTTGAGCTGTTCCAGGTATCCTTGTGAGATCTTGCGCTCGTAAGAACGCCCCCGGTTGTGGATGCGGCTCATCAGTGTATCTACTGACGCCTTAAGATAAATCACCAGACTGGGCGGTGGTAGGATGGATGTCACGGCCTCATATAAGTCCCGGTAAGTCTCATAATCACGCTCGTTCATCGATCCCTGATTATAGAGATTGCGGGCGAATATTTCTGCGTCCTCGTAAACCGAGCGATCCTGGATTACCGAATGGGGACGGTCCAAGAGTTGCCGGTGGTGCAGTAGGCGGCGTGCAAGGAAGAAAACCTGGGAATGAAAGCTCCAACGTTGCATATCCTGGTAGAAATCTGCCAGGTAGGGGTTGTCACTTACCCCTTCGAGAAAGGGTTCCCAATCCAAACGTTGGCTTAAAAGCTTTGTCAGCGTTGATTTGCCTACCCCTATGTTACCTGCGATAGCGATATATTGTTTTTTCATCAGTTTGTATCCTAGTCTTGTTGTTCCTTAAGTGGGTTTATTAAAGGTAAGTGAACGATAAAGGTGCTGCCTATCTCCGGTTCGCTCTCAACTTCGATATAGCCTCTGTGCGCCTCCACGATCTCCCATACTAAGGCCAGCCCGATGCCCATCCCGCCATAGCGGCGTTTGGATGAGCCATCGACCTGGTAAAATGGCTCGAAAATATGAGTCAATTGGCCGTCGGGTATCCCGATACCTTGATCTGATATAGCGATAACGACCTCGTCTTTCTCCATCCAACTGCGGATGATAATAGTTCCCCCCTTAGGGCTGAATTTAATAGCATTTTCTACTAGATGGCTCATTGCCAGGTGCAAACGCTCTATATCCCCAGGTATCAGGGGCATATGGGGCGGAATTTCGAGATAAAACTGAATCCCCTGACGTTGTGCCGTTTTCTTAAATTCTTGTATAACCTGGGGTATTAAACTCTTTAAAGAGATAGCTGTGGAATTCTCGATTTGGACTTTACCCTGGAGTGTCGTCAGTCCTTGAACCATCCGGTTTAAGCTACAGGTACGGCTGTGAATAATGCGTAAAATATCGGCTTGCTGTGGAGTTAGGGGGCCAATTGCACCGGTCTTTAACATCTCTGTGTAACCTAAAATAAGTCCTAGGGGGGTGCGTAACTCATGGCTTACGTTTTGCAACATCTGATTGCGTACCACATTAAGATGTTGGGCCTCTTCATAGGCCCACTGTAATTCTAAAGTCTGGGTGCGCAGACGTGAGAGCAGCCGCGCATTGATAAGCGCGTTCGCTGTCTGATCAGCGATAGCCTGTAATGTGATCATTTCCGCTCCATCGAAAGCCTGGGGCCGTTTACTCTGGATATCCAATGCTCCGACTATCTGCCCCCGGTGGCGCATCGGGACCGCCATCTCTGAACGGGTATCAGGCAGAGCACATACCGTCTTGGAGATAAGTGTACGGTTGTCTGTCTGTGTTACCTCGGCCTCGCCGGTGCCTATCACATGTCCCACAATGCACTGTTCCCCAATTCTGAGCTGGTAGTATTGTTGCTGCGGCATTGGGCCTTCTTTTGTACTGGTAGCTTCTAGGGTTGCATATTCACCATCATCACTGACCAGGAAAATACCTACGTAATCATAGTTAAAGGCCTTAGCGATCTGAGTTACGATTTGAAGCAGTGCATCTTCCCGGTCGATGAGGCCCGTAATCTGTGCACCCATATCGACGACTGCTTGGAGATAAGTCTCTGAGGGAGGACATTTCTCTTGGCGTGGAAAGTTGAGCAGTGCGATAGAGGTCAAGGTGGATATAGACTTTAACCCTTCCCACTGGCTAGTCGTAATCTCAGCGTCTTGAGGGATAGTAAAAAGTAGATTGACCATATGTTGTGGGGTGTGTTTACTCTCGCAACATCTACAGGGAAGACAAATCAGGATGTGATTATTAGGTAAGTCAAAGCCATTATTATGAATAATCTGGGGCTTGTTGCCCGGTTGTAAAATTCCCGGCAGGTGTTGTTTCAGATGTTCCTGGTAGGTTATGTCTGTAAACGGTGACCCTTGAGCGTGTATCAGGTCAACGGTATTATTTATCACAGCCCAACTCAAGGTCTCCAGGGAGACATTGAGCAGGGACGTGATTGATCTGATCGATTCTTCAAATATGGCTTGGAAGTTCATATCCTCAATAGTTATCCCAGTTTTCCGGGTGAATTTGTTCTTAGGTCCACGCCGGTGTGCTGTGCCAGTGCCTTCAATGCATAAGCCGCGTCTTGAATAGCTTGTTGTAACTCATCGGTGGGAACTATTTGCTCCGGTGCTAGGTTGCGTGGGAGCGTCCCCCCGATACGCCCGATGGCTTCTGTTAAATGCAGGTAGTTTTCCAAGGTTTTCCAGTTGGCCTGTGGGTCGGGTTTCAGTTGAGGTGGAATAGTCATCTTCTCCTTTGGTGGGATTCTTGCGGTTCGTTGTAGTGGCTGTGTTTGAATATCGGGCAAGGCTGGTTGGTGGATACCTGCCAAAGCTGCATCAATCCGGTTTTCGATCACAGACAAATCCTCCGGATTGCGGACGAAGTCCATTGCGTCGGACTCGATAACGAGGAGCGGTGTATCTGCATAATCCCGGAACAAAGATTCGTAACTCTGGCGTAGTGTCTCAATATAATCCTGATCCATCTCGCGCTCGTACGTCCGGTCTCGCATCGCGATACGCGCCATTAATGTGGCCGTATTGGCCCGTAGATAGATTACCAGGTCCGGCCAACGTACTTTATCGGAGAGTACATCATACAGCCGTTTGTACATCTCAAGTTCATC
>JAFGKB010000225.1 GCA_016928755.1 Anaerolineae bacterium
CAAAATCCCGCCGCCCTGTTCAACAGACGCACGCCAACCATGAACCTCTTCCTCGGGAGATAGAAAACGCGCGGCAAGCGTAATCTTTCCCTGCTCAGTGAACTTAATTGCATTTGACAAAAGATTAGCCAATACTTGTTTAATGCGTTCTGGGTCAGCCACAACTGGAGGAATTTTTTCTCCCACTTCAAGAAGCAGTTGGAGCTTGTGCTCAGCTACCACAGCTTGGTTATCTGCAACCACTTCTTGGATAGCCGTGACAATATCAAAAGGTTGGTCATTCCACTGTATTTTACCGACTTCCATCTTAGAAATATCAAGGACATCATTAATCAAATGGGTTAATCGCTCACCCTCTTTCACAATAATATCCAGGTTATCCTCAATACGACGTACAGCGCGCCGTGATTTACGGCTGCCATTGTCAGTCAACTCCGGGACAATATCACGCTCCAGCGTCTTCCCGATCAATTTGGCAAAGCCAAGCACTGAAGTTAAAGGGGTGCGCAGTTCATGGGAAATACTGGAGATAAATTCGGTCTTCATGCGATCCATTTCTTTATCATAAGTTATATCTCGCATAACAGTGACGGCTCCTAACAAACGAGTATCATGCTGCAAATCCATAACTGGCGCATCAATAGTCAAGGGGATTTCTTCTTGGATTGCTGCCGAAGAAGCCTTAAGCGTGCGGCCATCAGACATAGGTATTTCAACAGTGAATGTCGATTTAGCATCTGTGGTAGCATTCAAAATCAACCGCTGTAACTCGCGGTTACCGATAACGGAAGGTAAAGGTTTACCGACTAATTCAGGAGCCAACATCCCAAACATCCGTTCAAAGGCCGGGTTAACCCGCAGAATAGTACCTTTAGGATCCGTCACTAACAAACCATCGGCTATATTGTAGAGAATCGCGCCCAATCTGCGTTTTTCATCCGCCAAATCCCCGGCCATACCGGCCAGTTCTAAGGCCTGATTGTGCACATTCTCAAATAGACGCGCGTTCTCTAATGCCGCGGTGATTTGCTGTGCCAAGATAGTCATCAAACGCACATCTTCTTCCTTAAAGGCATTGGGGACCTCAGCCTCTATATTAAAAACCCCAATAACTTGTTCGCCAAGCAAAAGTGGAATCGCCAACTCAGAACGCACAGCTTCTGACCAGGCAACATAGCGGGATTCTTGTGTCACATCCGGGATATTTACCGGCCGGCAAGTTGCAGCAGCCAGGGCGACAATTCCAGAATCACCATAGAGTTTCAAGCGTTCTCCGGCGAAATCATCGGGATAGCCATGCAAAGCTCCTACATAGAGTTCACTAGCTTTTTCATCAACCAATAGAATTGAGAAGTAACTATAATCAAAGGTCTCCACAATAGCTTGAGATAAAGTATCCAACACCTGATTGATATTAAGGATTGAGCTAATTCTCTGCGAAACCTGTTGAATACGTTCTAAATCTGTCGCCTGTTGACTGACACTTTCAAATAAGTGCGCGTTCTCTAACGCTACCGATATTTGGTGTCCTAAGGCTGACATTAAACGCACATCATCATAGTCAAAAGCGTTGCTCTGGTCACTCTCCAGATTAAAAACACCGACAACCCGGTCTCCAACCATCAAAGGTATCGCCAGTTCCGAACGAATGCCTTCAAAAAGCTCAACATAACGTTCGTCCTGGGTGACATCTTTGACCAGAGCATACTTACCATGCCGGGCGACCCAGGGAACAACACCGGGGTCATCCAGGCTAGTACGCGGGTCTACAGCAAAAGATTCTTGCAAACCCGATTGAACCACAAACCGCAGAGTACGTTGTTCTGCATCCACCAGATAGACTGAAACAACTTGGTAATCAAAAACCTCCGCCACCCGGTTAACAATCTCTTCCAATAGCTTATCAACATCCAATAAAGCACTAATCTGTTGAGAAACCTCGTGTAACAAAGATAATTCTTGAGCACGTGACAACATCGTCTGATACAATCGGGCATTTTGGACGGCGGTAGATACAACATTCGCGAAGGCAATAACTTTATGCATATCATCCTGGGTATAAAAATCAGGCTCATGTTTGTCTACCGTAAGCAACCCGATGCTTTGACCGTGCACAATAAGCGGTACACCTATCCATGCCCGGATAACATGCGCTCCTTCAATATCATCTCTATCATGTCCCCAAGAACGTAAACTTTGCACATCATGCACCAAACGCGCTTGCCGACTCTGCATCACTTCATAACCCAGATTAGCTTCGTCAGGCACAAAACTCTTCCCAATCACGGCGTCAGGTTTATCAAATCCACGCCCGGCCACAATGGTTAACTCAGAACCTTTAGCGAGCAAGATTGACGAGGAATCACAAGGCACAAGTTGTCCCAGATTTTCTAAAGCTAAATCGAAAACTTGGTCAAGCTCAAGTGTAGAATTGACAAGCTGGGACATTTCAGCCAGGATCGCCGAAGATTGACGTTTATCCTCAACTTCTTTATATAATTGAGCATTATGAATAGCAATGGCCGCCTGATTGGCCAACGCAGTTACAACTTGCACATCATGCTGAGCAAAAGCATCCAATTGCTCACTTTCAACATTAAAAACACCGATTACTTGATTATTAACAACCATGGGAACCGCAAGTTCAGAACGGATAGCAGGATCAAAAGCGGTGTAATAATTACACTCTCGCGTATCAGATAACAAGATAGGTTGCCCTGTCGCGGCAACCCGTCCGCGCACCCCTTCTGCCCGGCCAATCTTAAAACGCGCACCGGTAAAGGTCTTGCTAAAATAAACCGGATGCGCAGCAATATAAAGCTCCTGCTTGTGCTCATCTATTAGGAAAATAGAAGTATTACGGTAACCAAAAGCACCCTCAACAATCGAGATAATAGCTTGTAATAACTCGTCAATATCGAGAATAGTCCCTATCTGGTGGGAAATTCTCTGTAGGGTGACTAATTGTGTGCGCTCTAATTCCATCTGTCGCTTTTGCTGATAAATCTGATCCTGGAGTTTATTAAATTCCAGGACCAAATCCCCCACCTCATCCAAAGACAAAACATTGACCGTTTGGAAACCATTTTGCTGGGTCTTACTCAGTTCAGAGAGCCGAGAAGTCACATACTTCAAATCACGTAACAAATCCTCACTTAAATAATGGGTCGCAATAAAAATAAAGAGTGTCAAACCACCCACAAAAATAGCCAAGATGATAAGACTTTGTCGTACCTCTTGATCCAGCCAAGGGTTAACGGGATACACAAAGCATAACCATCTCTGCGGGTGCTTAGCCGTGGTATCTACTAACGACATATCTGCCAAAGGCACAAGAAAAATCTCCACGCTTTCCAGGGGAATCAGGTCATATGAGTTCTCAATAGCCGTCACAAAGGTCTCTTGTAGCAAACTCTCCGGTGGTAAATCAAAATCCACAACTGCAGGGGGTATTGAAACATACCGCCCTGTATCGTCAATCACTATCACAAAGATGCCCTCTCTAACACTAAGGGTTTCCACATATTCGATTATGGCCGGTTCACTTATATAAGAAGCCACATCTTGCGCAATAACATTCCCCAATAATTGATACTGAGTGCGTAAGTTCTCTAATTTCGTATCACTCACGAGCGCGTACCCTAAAACAGTCAGAAAGGCGACCGCAATAAAAGTTAAAATAAATGTCATAACGAATTGCCGGGAACGAATATCAAACCGGGGACCAATATCCTCAGCAATACTAGAGGTCAAAATTAAAACAGGCACTAACAAACGGCGTACAATAATCGAAATTGACAATGAGACCACAGCCGCAGCGACAGTAACCAGTATAGTACCGGGGAAATGTCGCATAAATATATAGTTATCAACAAACAACACTCCCCAAATATCAGATAGGATAGCCACTATAAAAGCACTTAAGGTAGGAATATATAGAAACCTCAACGGGGCCTCAAAAGCCAGAGTCCGAGATTCCTGAGCTACATCACGCGGAATGGCACCGCCGGCTTTTATGAATGCAGCTAATTTGTCAATAGGCCGGAGATAAAAATATGTAAAAGTGATTAGAAAAACCAACAACGCCGGCGTAAAAATCAAAAAGTTAATGTGCATCACGCGAACTGATTGGTCTGATACCCCTAGGATAATTGGATTAATAACCGAAAGGATTAAGAAACCGATCAAAACCGCAAACGTGACAACCCACATAATCCTATACCGGATCTGCGCTATGTTCATATCAACGGACTGAGAAACCAGCATAAGCTTATTACGACGCTGCATCTTGTTCCTCACTCTCTATATCACAGACAGAATCAATAGACAGAATTAACGGCTCCGGCCCCTCAGAGAGAACAATAACAGAACATGTATGACTAGGGTTCTGGAAGCGTATTGCTTTCAGAACTTCTGCATTATTAAGGCGGGATAACATCTCATCAAGTATCACTAAATCGGGCTGCGTCTGTTGCGCAGCAACAATAGCACCACGAGCATCATAAGCCTGAGTAACTTCAAATCCCTGCTCACGCAAAAGCGCAGTTATCGACTCCAGCACAGTACGATCTTGTCCAGCTACCATTGCCTTTGGCTTACGAGAAGGGGCATAATCAAGTAAAGTGGAAATAGTATTCAATAATGTTACTACTTCAACCGGCTTAGTTAAATAAGCATTAGCACCCAAAGCTAATCCGTGGTCACGATCTTCAATAATAGATAGTATCAGTATCGGAATCTCAGCCGTCTGAGGATCAGCCTTAAGTACACGGGTGACATCAAAACCCGAAACATCAGGCAACATCACGTCTAACAAAATGATGGCCGGCTTATACCGGCGCGCAGCGGATAATGCTTCAGAACCATTAATCGCCTCAACGGTACGGTAACCGGCGGATTCCAATTCTTGTGCTAATAAAGTACGGATATGTTCTTCATCATCAACCACGAGAACTAAAGGCTTACCGTCTTTTTTCGCAACAGCTATCCCATCTAATTTACCTTCTCTGGCCAGCGTCCCGCTAACCCGGCGACGAATCTCGGAAATTACAGAGGATGACTCTAAAGCAGACCCATCCATAACACCGGTTAAGCTCAACGGGAGTGTCAACGAAAATTTTGTACCCCTGCCCGTTGAAGATTCTGCCCAAATAATACCCCCATAATGGGTCACAATCTCATACGAGATTGCCAGTCCCAAACCTGTTCCATGAGGTTTATTAACCAGGGCATCACCACGTACCTGGTAAAATCGCTGGAACAGATTAGGAATTTCAGACTCCGGAATTCCCACCCCGGTATCTTCGATTGATACTAAAATCCCCCCGGCCTCAGATGGTGACCGCCACCCTTCTATTTCCTGCCCGGCATCAATGGCTTTAACGGCAACCCGGACCTCTCCCGCATCGGTAAACTTAATGGCATTTGATAGCAAATTAAACAAGACCTGATGAATACGGTCGGGATCAGCCTCAAGGGCGGGTAGAGCAGCGGGCAAGTCAACTATAAGTTGCAGCCCTTTCTTTTGTGCCAAACCACGCACCGCGTCTAAAGTATAACGCACCAAAGCGAGAACATCGAAAGGCCGGTCATGCCATTCAATCTTACCCGACTCCATTTTAGAAATATCTAACACATCATTAATCAAACGAGTTAAACGAGTCCCCTCGACCACAATGATATTCAAATTTTTCAGAATACGTCTTACAGAACGCTGTGCATAATGGTTATCTGGTGGAACAAGAGGAATAATATCCTTCTCAAGATTTTTTGTAACCAGCTTCGCGAAACCTAACACAGAAGTAAGCGGTGTGCGTAGTTCATGAGAGACAGTAGAGATAAACTCCGTCTTCATACGATCTACTTCGGTCTCATGGGTAATATCACGCAGTACCGTCACAATCCCCGAAGCATCGTGGAGTGTCAATGCAGAGGCCAGCACCATATGGCCATACATCTCACAGTTAGCAGTACACACCTTGCCAGGCTGCTCACCCGATAATTTCAACAACCGCGTCAAACAAGCGCTTTCCACAACCTGGGCTATATTACAGACGTTTAATTGCTCTGATGACCGGCAAACCAAGTTCTCAAAAGCGGGATTTGTTAGTTGGATTTTACCATCAATATCGGTCACCAATAACCCATCGGCCATATTATGCAGAATGGCATTGAGACGGTCTCTTTCCAAAAATAATGCCTGGTTAGAACGATGTAATTCCACGGTACGGTCAGCCACTAATACCTCCAAATCCCCGGCATAGTGTTGCACCTTATAATAGAGTTGCACATTCTCTAATGTAAGCGCTACTTGGCGACCAAGCCATGTTAACATCTTCACCTCTTGAGCGTCATATAAGTCACCACTCAAACGCGAACCAATAGTATAAATACCCATCAAACCTTGACGACTATATAACGGAAGCAATACTTCCCACGGAAAGTCAAAAGAGGATTGGATCTCTTCCCTAACCACCGGTGAACGGTCAGCCACTAATGGCTCCGGCCCGTTCTGCAACTGTTTAACCAACGGACTCTCCGCCCCTAGACACAAACTAAAGGTAGATAACATATTGAGACTGCTATCTACGGCGCAGAAATCCCCGCTATCTTGTAAAAGTAACAGTGCACTACGGCTTACCTCCAGGCGTTCCGGAACTTCTATGGTTAGTAACGATAATAACGCACTACTGGATAAAGTTGTCGAAAGTTGTTCTACAATCTCATCTATACGGTCCCGGAAATTCGACCGCCGGCGATAAAAAGTACGGTTGACAACGTTCTGCACCCCTAACATCAAAGGGTTAGAGACTAAGGCAATCAGCAACACCGCTAATAATACCGGCATATCGCGCTTCTCAGGGAACTTCAACACGACATAAAATAACCAATTTAGCGCACTGATTACACCCAGATAGATAAAGACCAAAAGGCTACTAAGTCCTAAATAAACCAAACTGTAGTTAATGAGCGTATCCACAGTCATTAAATTCCGCCGGGTCACGGAAAAGATAAATGCAATGGGAATAAAAATAAGAGTTAGACTGGCCCAATTAAAGGAAACCCAAGGTGCTCCCAATAAAGCAATGGGAAAACTATACAGAAAGAGCCACGGTAAAAGCGCAACCACAAGGCCCCATACCAACCACTTGATTTGATTGCGGACACCTCGCCGCTGAGTCGCAAGATAGGTATGGACTAAATGCCCTAATCCTACAATCAGTTCAAGGCCGGCCAAAGGATAAAGGAACAAACGGTAAATCCATAGCCGGTCAACAAACCAACCACCCGCGCCAAACCCCGAAATGGCATATAGGGCACAGAGAGTATTAACGATAAAAACCGCATATACAACAATAGGATAACGGCGTACCAACCATTTAGGTTCAGGAAATATCAACAGAACATAGAAGGTTGTCCCCATCGTCAAGGCAAAAGACAACAAATCCAAGGGATTAAAAAGCCAGGTCACACTTAAAAGCAGGTTAACTCCCGCACTAGTCCACGCATTATTAATTAGATTTAGTCCCTCAAGGCAAAATACCACTACGACCCAACATACAGATGGCTCATCACCCTTACATTGCAGCAAGATAAAAACCGCCGACAAGATAAAGGATAGCCCAATAAAGAATAAAGTCCCCCAGCGTTGAAAAACCTGTTGCCAGCCCAGATATTCCCAACGTACCCCAAGAGGGACTGTTTCACCATCACGAATTACAAGATAATGCACATATGTTGAGGTCAAGGATTTCTTCAAATGTCTGTACCAAAAACCCGGTGTCTGCAACTGCTCCTGAAAGCCTTGGCCGTCAATATGTGTAATGGTGTCCCCCACTTGGAGCACACTCCCAGGAGGAGCTTTATTAACCACTAAACCGGGTTCACTTATTTGCACATACACGCCATCGGTGGGGTGGCTAAAAATAAAAACTGCCATGAAGACCGCATAAGCCAGAATAGTCAGGATAAACACAAGCAAACCCCAAAAGCCCCAAAATGATTCTTTGCGACTTTTAGCAGGTGGCATCATACGTCTAGGCATCATCAACACCCTCTTACCGGAAAACAGGTTTTAGAACCAAAACATTCAGATCGTGAATATAAAAGCTACGGGATATGGATAAAATCACTAATACAGTTCTACACCCAAAATCTCTGCGGCGCGTTCAAGAATATAGTCTGGATCGAAGGGTTTGGTCACATATTCATTAGCACCAGCGTCAGCCCCCTCAACCTTATCAATCGCCTGCCCTTTGGCAGTCAGCAAAATAACATAAATATCAGCAGCAGCGGCTTTAATCTGGCGACAGACCTCATAACCACTCAATTTAGGCATCATTACATCCAGGAAAACCAAGTTAGGGTGCTCTTCCAAAGCCGTATCCAGCCCCTCCTGTCCATCCGCCGCTAACAACAGTTCAACACCTTCATCTTCTAACTCTTCTAAAGTCTGTGATAATAGTAAACGGATAAACGCTTCATCATCAACGATAAGAATGCTCTTCGTCTCAGGCATTACATCCTCCTCAATAAACATCTAAAATACGGAATACTTTAGGTTACAATAGTAGTAAACACAATTTATCACTCTACTGCACTTCTGTCAAACACGACCACTTTCATAGTCTCTTAACAGTTGTAAAATTAGACAAGCATAGTATGCTTATCAAGGTTGGAGGAAGGTATGCAAGAGAAAATACTTATAGTCGAAGATGAACCTGTATTGTTGGAAACTCTGGAATATAACCTGACAAAACAAGGTTATGCTGTGAGTACAGCAAATACAGGGCCAAAAGCTTTGTTGGTAGCACGGGAACAACAGCCGGATCTTATTGTGCTTGATATTATGTTACCCGGCCTCGATGGCTTCGAGGTTTGTCGCATCCTCCGGCAAGAGATGAATGTACCGATCTTAATGTTAACGGCTAAAACGGATGAAATAGATAAAATCGTGGGCTTAGAAGTGGGCGCAGATGACTACTTAACCAAGCCTTTTAGCATGCGGGAACTCCTAGCCCGTATCAAGGCTCAATTAAGGCGGATACGCTTAATACACGAAGAAGTCGCAGAAGCCAGCCATACGGCCACTACCTCAAACAATTTAATATTTGATAACTTAGTTATAGATATGGAACGTCGTGAAGTCAAACTAGACGGCAACCTGTTACATATGAAGCCTAAAGAATACGAACTCCTCACCTTTCTTTTACAAAATCAAGGCCGCGTCGTATCCCGTGACCTCCTATTGGAACGTGTCTGGGGTTGGGATTATAGTGGCGGTAGCCGAACGGTAGATGTACATATCCGTTGGCTAAGGGAAAAGATCGAGACAAATCCCACCAGCCCGGCGCGAATTCTCACAGTACGCGGTATTGGATATCGCTTCGAAGGTTAATGATGAAATCCATCCGCTGGCGCGTGGCACTGCCCTATATAGTCTTAATCTTCTCCATTTCTCTATGGATCACACTGTATACCTCAGCCCAAATACGGGATACTTATACGCAGCAACTAGAAACACATCTATTCGTTGAAGCTCGGCAAATAGCCGAAAATGCAGAAAATCTAATGAGTCCGGAACCAAACCAGCCGGCTTTAGGAGAATTAGTCCGCCAACAAGCTATCATTCTCGGCGAACGAATTACGGTTTTTGACGCTGATGGCAATGTTGTCGCCGAATCCCACAAAGATCTCACAGAGATAGGGAACGAATTCCACCGGGCTGAAATTCAAGGGGCATTGGCAACCGGCAGGGGCAGCACGATACGTTTCAGCCGCACCTATAGTTACGATTTTATGTATACAGCCGTACCGATAAGAGTCCAAAGTAAAACCGTGGGGTTTGCCAGGATCGCAGTCTCTATGCAAAAATTCGACGAGCAATACCGGACTTACCAACAAAACATCTTCATTGCCGTAAGTCTGGCACTCATAACCGCCATACTCCTTTCTATATGGATTACACAAAGTATTATCACACCTATCAAAAATTTAACCGGCATCGCGGAACGTGTAGCCAAGGGAGATTTAAATACCCATATTATCATCACCGGACAAGATGAATTAGCCCAATTAGGGCGAACCTTTAACGCAATGGCAGAGCAACTCCGTGATAAAGTAGAATCCCTTGCAGAAGAGCGGGCGCAGATTACGGCAGTGCTCAACACTATGGCAGATGGCGTGATTATTACAGATGAAAAAGGACAAGTACTGCTGATTAATCCCTCAGCGGCGCGCATTTTAAAGACACCGGAGGATAAAGCCCTCAACCGCACTTTTGCCCAACTTGTTTACCACCACCAGCTTATCGCATTGTGGCGACATTGTTATGAAACCGGGGAAGAACAAACCCAAGCCGTGGAGACCCATGACCAGAGTATATTTGTCCAGGCTGTTATCACACCACTTACGGAGGGCAATAAACAGCGGTTACTCGTCATTTTGCAAGACTTAACACGTATCCGCAGACTAGAAACTATCCGTCGGGACTTCATTAGCAATATATCCCACGAATTACGCACCCCCTTAGCCTCTTTAAAGGTAGTTGTAGAGACGCTCCGTGACGGAGCTATAGAAGACCCAATAAACGCACAACGATTCTTGGGACATATAGAAACAGAGGTCAATCTACTAACCCAAATGGTCCAAGAACTATTGGAACTATCGCGGATTGAATCCAACAAGGCCCCCTTGAACTTGCAAGCAACACCCATAGAAGAAATAATAACACTGCCGGTAGAACGTTTAAGCCCCCAGGCAGAACGGGCGAAACTTATCATCAATACAGATATTGCACCGAACTTGCCGGAGGTTTATGCAGATTCGGAACGTATGAGCCAGGTCATTACCAATCTTATCCATAACGCCATAAAATTCACACCGCCGGGAGGAACAATTACCATAGCAGCCGAGAGACATGCCAAAGATGAAATTGTCATCACAATTAAGGATACAGGTACCGGCATTAGTGAACAGGATTTACCCCGGATTTTCGAGCGCTTTTATAAAGCAGACCAATCTCGCACTCGCAGAGGAGGCGGAACAGGTCTAGGACTGGCAATCGCGAAACACATTGTCCAAGGACATGGGGGGAGAATCTGGGCAGAAAGCAGAAAGGGAGAAGGTAGTACTTTCTACCTCACCTTGAAAACCAGTAAACTAGACAATAATAGCGTAACCTAGTCCTTATTCGAGTGAATTTAACACAACTTTAACATAGTATTGAAGACCTGTTAAATGTAGCGTGGTAGTATTCATAAGCAAGCATAAATATTTTTTATTCTGGAGGAGGAATATAATATGCGTCGTTTGTGGACTATCTTTACTTTGGTGTTGATTGCTATGTTAGTAGCTGGTTGTGGTGGACAAGCCACAGAAGTTCCGGTGGATGCACCCACAGAAGCAGCAACAGAGGCAAGTAGCGGAGGAGATTCCGCTAGTGTAAGTATTAG
This sequence comes from Anaerolineae bacterium, assembly GCA_016928755.1. Taxonomy (GTDB): domain Bacteria; phylum Chloroflexota; class Anaerolineae; order B4-G1; family SLSP01; genus JAFGKB01. The sequence continues at coordinate 11,454 of JAFGKB010000225.1, forward strand.
TGTTGCTGGTTCTACTACGGTACAGCCTTTGGCTGAATTGTTTGCCGAAGCTTATACCGCCGCTAACCCTAATGTTAAAATTGACATCCAGGGTGGTGGCTCCAGCACCGGTGTGAAATCTGCCGGTGAGGGAACCGTTGATATTGGTAATGCGTCTCGTGAGGTTAAGGAATCCGAATTACAAGAGTATACGGACCTCAAAGTCTATGTGATCGCTTATGATGGCATCGCTATGGCTGCACATCCCGACATTCCGGTTGAGGATCTGACTATTGACCAAGTTCGTGGTATTTTTGCCGGCGACATTACCAACTGGAGTGAGGTTGGTGGTCCTAGCGAAAGCATCATTGTCGTTTCCCGTGAGGAAGGCTCCGGTACCCGTGCTGCATTCGAGGAAATGGTTATGGGTGAAGATGGCCCCGTTATCGTTGACACCGCCATTTTACAGCCCTCCAATGGCTCGGTACGCACCACCGTCTCCACTACCCCTAATTCCATCGGCTACCTCTCATTTGGATACCTGGATGATACCGTCAAGGCTTTGCAAGTTGAAGGTGTAGCCCCGACTCCCGCCAATGCTTCTAACGGCAGCTACCCAATCGTGCGTCCCTTAAATATGATGACCAAGGGCGAGCCAACCGGCGAGACCAAGAAATGGCTAGACTTTATTCTAAGCCCAGAAGGCCAAGTACTTGTCACCGAAGAAGGCTTCATTTCTGTTTTGGGTGCTGAAGAAGAAGAAGAAGAAACAGCTCCCTCCGACGGGCTTTCTGGTAATATCAGTATCGCTGGCTCAACCACCGTGCAGCCTTTGGCCGAACTTTTCGCCGAAGCATTCACCGCTATGAACCCCGCTGTGAAAATCGATGTTCAGGGTGGCGGTTCCAGCACCGGTGTGAAGTCCGCAGGTGAAGGCACCGTGGACATTGGCAACGCTTCCCGCGAGGTCAAAACCTCTGAGTTCGATGAATATCCCGACATCAAGGTCTATGCTATCGCTTACGATGGTATCGCTATCGCGACCCAACCGGGTTTCGCCGTCACCGAATTGACCCTGGAGCAGGTGCGGGACATCTTCGCCGGCGAAATCACCAACTGGAGTGAGGTCGGTGGACCCAGTGAGAACATCATCGTCGTCTCCCGTGAGGAAGGCTCCGGTACCCGTGCCGCGTTTGAGGAAATGGTACTGGGGGAAGGCCCCGTTATCGTTGACACGGCCATTTTGCAACCGTCCAACGGTTCTGTGCGCACCACCGTCGCCACTACCCCCAACTCCATCGGCTATCTCTCCTTCGGGTACCTAGACAACAC
>JAFGKB010000226.1 GCA_016928755.1 Anaerolineae bacterium
GCACGGCCCAACTCGGATAGTGTGGGATTAAGGGACACAGCATCCCACCCCCCATCTTCCAACCAAGCCCAGGCGAAGGGGATAACCAGCAAACCACCAGCCGCACGGGTCCAAGTCGCACACATCGCCAATAGCACAGCCCAAAGCCATTTGCGATGCTTTAGGAGAGCCAGGGCACCAAAGGCTAAACCAACAAAGAGACCTTCAGTGTAAACCTGGGCTAAGAACATACTTGAAGGAAAGATAAGCAGATAGAACGCCGCACGGATTCCCCCTTCTTCATCGAGATAAGAGCTTGCTAGATCATAAAGAGCAATCATTGCGCCAAGAGTGCCTAACAAAGAGACTAATACCCCGGCCAGTGTGGCCGTGGCAATAGAATTAAGACCCAAGAGCCGGGATGGAAAGGCAATAACCCGCATCACAAAAGGATAGAAGGGGAGAAAGGCATAGTTTAACGATAGTAAATCAGAAGGCACCTCACCCTCTATCTCAGCCGGGGCCTGCGGGCCATTGGGCATCTTGGACCAGCTAAAATCGGGAGGAATAGCTCGCACCAACGGGTCATCATAGCCAGCAGTGGCAATAGACAGGTAGTACTCTGAATCCCAGGAGACGTGAGTATTCAAGAATGGCTCTATTAGATAGGGCTTATCGTTCTGGCTATCTGCTTGGGTCTCCCCCGCCGTCCACTGTAAAACGTGGTCAGGACGTTGCGGCTGGAAACGTGCAGTGACAATGGCCTGGAAACCGGTTATAATCACGGCCCAGGCTAACCAGATTATGAGTAAGCTCTTTAGATTTGATTTCATACGTATGCTCAGAAAATGCTCTTCCAGGAAACTCCTGAATCTTCTGACAAGCTTCTCCGCCTGTTGAAAGGATGCTTCCTGGAAGAGACTATTGATTAGTAATGTTAACGCAAAACTACAGCTACCGAGACTTCTTCTATACCTGTATCAGGGAGCGGGATCACAGTGCCGTTTACAGGCTGGCCATCCACCACCAGCGAAACTGTATTACCTGGCCCCTCACGCTTTACCGATATATGATAAGTTACCCCCCGGAAGATACGGGTCGCGGTGAAGCCCTGCCAACGGCCAGGGATAACCGGTGCGACCTCCAAACCCGCGAATGTAGGCCGGATACCTAAAATCCATTGGGTGATGGCGACATAATTCCAGGCCGCAGTACCGGAAAGCCAGGAGTTTTTAGCCTCGCCATGAGTTGGAGCATCACACCCGGCGATCATCTGGGCATAGACATAAGGCTCACAGCGATGGACCTCACTTATTTCCTCCCGGGCTGAGGGGTTGATGCGTTTGTAGTAGTCAAAGGCCATATCCGCATGCCCCATCTTGGCCTCGGACACCATAATCCAGGGGTTGGTGTGGCAGAAGATACCCGCATTCTCTTTGTAACCGGGTGGATATGAGGAGATCTCACCCAGGTTGAGATAGTAGCGTGTATAGGCCGGCTGGTGGAGTACAATGCCATGTTCTGTTGCTAGACGTTCCTGTACCGATCTGAGTGACTGCTCCGCTTCACCACTTGCTGCACCAATACCGGCCATAACACATATCCCCTGGGGTTCAATATAAATTTGGCCTTCTTCACACTTATGAGAGCCGACTTTTCCCCCCAGATCGTCATAAGCACGCAAGAACCAGGCCCCATCCCATCCCCGGGCCAGTACAGCTTTAGTCATACGACGGCCAGCGTCTATGTAGAATCCAGGTTCACGTATTGCAAAATCGGTATCGTACATCGGCAACAAGATATTATCCTCATCCGGGTAACGTACTACAAAATCGGCAATCTGGGTCATCTCTTGGGTTGCGAGGACAAAAAGACCTCCGATAAATACGGATTCGGCCCGCTTCCCGTCACGGCTCTGCAAAATCTGGAATGATTCACCCGGTTCCTCGGAGAAGGTATTCAGGTTAAGGCAGTCATTCCAATCTGCATGGCCTATCAAGGGCAATCCATGGGGTCCGATACGGTCCAGCGTATACTGTATAGCCCGCTGTAAATGCTCATAGAGCGGCATCTCTGTACCAGGGGCATTATCATAAGGTACCATCTCCGCCAAGATAGACAAATCCCCGGTCTCTTTGAGATATGCAGAGACGGCCAGCACCAACCATAGCGGGTCGTCATTGAAGCCGCTGCCGACAGCATCATTTCCTCGCTTGGTTAAGGGTTGGTACTGGTGATAGGCCCCCCCGTCGGCAAGCTGAGTGGCAGAAATATCAAGAATACGCTCGCGGGCACGCTCTGGCACCATATGGACAAAGCCTAACAAGTCTTGGTTAGAGTCTCGGAATCCCATCCCCCGGCCCACACCGGACTCAAAGAAAGAGGCCGAACGGGACATGTTAAACGTGACCATGCATTGGTAGGCATTCCAGATGTTGACCATACGGTTGGTGTCTTCATCTGGGGTCTGAACTGTATAAATACTCAGCAATCCATCCCAGTAAGTGCGCAGAGCCTCAAAGGCAGTGTTGACCTTTGAACCATCGAGATACTTGGCGATTATCGGCTTAACGGTGTGCTTGTTAATCACACCCGGCGCTTCAAATTTAGCATCACGTGGGTTTTCGTGATAACCTAGGATAAACACCACTTCCTTAGATTCCCCCGGTTCCAAATTCAACTTCACTTGGTGGGACCCTATTGGTGCCCATCCATGAGCTATGGAATTAGAAGCAACTCCTCGTTCTACAACCACCGGGGCATCCCACCCACGATAAGGCCCCAAGAAGACACTGCGCTGAGTATCGAACCCGGCCAACGGTTCAGAACAAGCGAAGTATGCGAAATGGTCCCGCCGTTCACGATATTCGGTCTTATGGTAGATAACGCCATCTTCGACTTCTACTTCACCAATGTTGAAGTTGCGCTGGAAGTTGGTAGCATCGTCTTGAGCATCCCAAAGCGCGAACTCAACACATGAGAAGAGCTCGAGTTCTGCAACAGTATCCCGGTGGTTGGTAACCGTCATATGCCATATTTCCAGGTTCTCACCTAGAGGTACAAAATAGCAAGTTTGGGCTTCTATGCCGGTATAAGTAGCACCGATAACCGTATACCCCATCCCGTGGCGGCACGTATAAGACGTTAGCTCCCGACGTGTAGGCTGCCAGGAAGGTGACCAAAAATCTCCCGTCTGGTTATCTCGCAGATAAAGGTAGCGCCCGCCAGTATCCAACGGCACATTATTATACCGGTAGCGCGTGATACGGCGCAACCGCGCGTCCCGATAGAAAGAATACCCACCGGCAGTATTCGATATAAGTCCAAAGTAAGCCTCATTGCCCAGATAATTAATCCACGGTAATGGTGTATCCGGTTGAGTAATAACATATTCACGATTTTTGTCATCAAAGTACCCGTAACGCATAACAGCCTCCCCTCAATAATCTATATACAGTCCTAATGTAGCTCATTAATTCATAAACTCTAGCTTAAAGGTATCCACTTCTTCATAATTACGTCCCATTACGACAGCTACATGTCCAGTTTTCATATTATAAACTATAGACCAGATGGTACTGTCTTGGGAGACTTTTTGTAAGACTCCCATCGCTTTCCCTGGGGAAAACGCCCCTTGGTTCTCAACCAATGCCTTATGAACTATATTATAGCGAACACAAGGCGACTTAGTCGGCTCAAAAGGAAGTTCCTCGGAAATAATAAAGTTAGTAGAAACTAACCAGGGTTCTTCATTGGGTAAAACTACCATTTCCCCGCCGGTGAACTCTATTACTACGGCATGCCCCGTAGCATCTGCGATAAGGTAATGCAAAGGAGGACCACCTTCAAAATCTATATTATAGGTCTCAAGTAATTCAAGAGCCTCATCCACATTTGAGGCATAATCTAATACCATACGCATCGCGGCTAAAGAACCAATAGTTAGTTTCTCCGCATCAAAAGGAGGCTGTGCATGGTCAACCGCCATCATTCCTATCGTTAAGCCTTTTTCATTCATACCATCAAAGGGAAGAAACGGTGCATTTAACAGATTTAATTGCTCAGACCAGGAAAGCTTAGGCGGGACTTCCCCATCCAGCCCCTTATAATCCGCCGCATTATAATCAATGAGATAAGCTATATCTACCATAGAGACGGTGGCATACTTATCATCCGGGTATGTGAATAATAAGAGGGTAGGCCGGTTGCGCCAGTCAAAATTCCGGCCAAAAACCATATCGGCATTTTGATTGAGAGCCGCGAAACAGGTACAGGCCCAAGACGGCAATTTATCCGGAATGTCTACAGGAGAATACGACAATGCATTTGCACCGTTCTGGACATGATCTATAAGGTCATAAGCTGCATAATATTTCATTGTGTAAAGTGGGTAATTGTTAACACGCTCCAATGAACTTAATGTACGTAACTGCTTTTCAGATAAAGGAAAAAAGAGCGCAGCAATCACCAGCAAGATTACTACACTAAGAAAAATCCATCTTCTAAATTGTTTATGCCGGCATTCTTGATTTATAAAGGGTGTATCCATTTTATTACTCCTTTTGCCCCGCGTTTTTAAGGCAAGACATATAGCGTAACGGACTGTGGCGGCAGTATTAATTCTGCGCCATTGGAGACCTCCTCTGCCCCGATATTCTCGGCCATATGGGCAGAATCCAAACGCCACACTTCTGCCGGGCCACCAGGTTCAAAGTTATCCAAACGTAAAGGTATGCGAATTTCTTCAGTTTGCACATTCACGACTATAATGCTCAATGCCTCATCATCACGACGCGCCGCGTAAACCGATACCCCGGTATCTCCTGATGCCGTATAGAGTAACTCGGTTCCGAATTCTTGATAAAGCATATAGACATAGTAGGTAGGACGGGGGTCGGGATACGCCAACATACCTAACCCACCCGCGCCTTCAAGGGCAAAATGGGCCACCATACTAACCCGTTGTTGGATTAGTCTGCCCAGCACATCGGCCCACCAGACTGCATTCACAAAGCTATCAGGTGTCGCATCTTTACCTTTACGACTGGACCAATTGGAATTCACCTCAGTGACTGCCACAGGTAATTCCCGGCCCGTTGTTTCCACAATAAGTGTCCGTAACTCAGGTATAATTGTATCCCACTCTTGCCGGCTTTCCAATAGTTCTTTAGGAGTAGGATCATATTGGCCAAAAGGATAACGATGGAAGGCTACAACATCCACCAGATCGCCATTTGCCACTAAAAACTCACGCATCCAGTCTTTCCCCTGGGTATCCTTGGGATTTTCCCAGGACTTACTGGTATACTGATGTATATCCGGTCCAACTAACAAGATATCAGGGTCTACGGCCTTCATCGCCAGCGCAAACTCACGCCATTGTTGGTTAAAAGTCTCAGTATCGTAACCTGCCAAACCACGATTGGATTCATAGAGACTTGGTTCGTTACCAATACTCCAATACTTAATGCCATACTCCTGGGTCAGGTTAGCATATTCCACCCACTTCGCGGCTTGCTTAGGAGTTGCCTTATATAACTTTACTTGTACTAAAGGTTCAGCCCCCAGGGAATGTGCCAACTCCATAAATTCATCAAGTTGGCTCTCCCCTAATAAATATTCATCTCCCCAATTACCACCGGGGAAACGCAAGAGTGTCAATCCGGCAGCTTCGATATAGGGCATCTTCGAGCGTGTAAGCCCTTGCCAGGGACCGGTGTTAGTACCGTAAACTAATGGATTAACTGTCCCCAAATCATTTCCAGCATCCACATAGAGAATCCCTGGTATTGGCGTTGGCGTGGTTGCCCCCTCATGGGACGGTGTAGGCATGCCCTCACATGCACACAATCCCACAACCACGCCAACAACCATTCCCACCCTCACTAAAACCCGTAAAACACTTCGAGACATGGCTAAACCCCTCACCAACGCATTCAATTACTTTACAGCACCAGCAGTCAACCCGCTAATAAACTGTTTTTGCAAGAAGAAGAACATCAGGGCAATAGGAATCGTAATCACGACAGAAGCAGCAGCCATATAATCATAACGTAACTGAGTACCAGCCGCGCCCTGTACGAAAGCACGGATACCAACGGGAATTGTCTTAACGCCTAGCGTGTAACCAAAGAATAACTCATTCCAGGCTGTCATAAAGACGTAAATAGCAGTGGAAACGATACCCGGCCCGGCCAATGGCAAAGAGATACGCAAAAATGCTGTAAAACGGGTCGCCCCATCAACCATTGCCTGTTCTTCCAAGTCTGGCGGAATTGAAGCAAAGAACCCGCGCAAAATCCATAAGGAAATCGGAGTATAAAAACCAATGTAGAGAATAATCGCGCCCAAGTTATTACCCACTAACGGTATACCCAAGTGATTCTTAATCCACAAAAAAGTCAGGTACAGAGGAATGAAGAACAAAGTACCGGGGATTAACTGGGTTCCCATGACCGTCAGACCATAGATATCGGAACCGGGAAATGGAAAACGTGCCAACGCATACCCGGCCAGAGATGCGAAAAATGTCGCAACTACGGTGGTAACCCCCACCACGACAATACTATTCATCAAGAGTGGGCCAAAGTCAACATACTCCCACATCTCTCTATAGTTTTCAAAATGCCAAACAGGAGGAATAAGTGGTGCGGTAGAGCTTGTTATGTCTGCCCGATCCTTAAATGAAGTCACAACCATAAGCGCAATCGGAGACATGAGAACTGCAATCATCACAATTAACAGAATATTCTGCGCCCAATGAGAAATTAAACGTCGCTTGCTATAGGAAGCTGAACTCATTGAACTATCTTTACTTATAACTGCCATAGACACCCCCAATTTACCAAAAGGTGGTAGCTTAAAAAGCCTAACTACTCAGATACCATACTGGATCGGAACAACCGGTACCAGATTCCAACGAAAATCAGGGCAACCACCATCATTAAAACAGAGGCCGCCGCACCATAACCATAAAGCTGGTTATTAAAGGTCTGTTGAACAATAGCAATCGTTAACAAGTTAACAAAGCGTCCCAACTTATCACTAGAGAAAAGTGATACTGCAATGTTATAAGGACCAAAGCCAAAGAAATTGAAGACGATACCAAACATCATATTAATCACAATTACCGGCTTAAGAAACGGCAAAGTAATATGACGGAATTTCTGCCAAGAGGTTGCCCCGTCCATCGAAGCGGCTTCGTATAAATCATCAGGAACAACTTGCAATGCCGAAAGCAACATAACCGTCATAAACGGCACACCACTCCAAATGGCAGGAATAATCAACGCGGTACGTGCATTTTTCAGAAGCAGCCAACTCACCGGTTTATCAACAACATGCAACCAATTAAAAAGAATACGATTGGCAAGCCCCCCTTTTTGTAACCAGATGAATTGCCAAATAATACCAACTACAAAAGTGGGAACAACCCACGGCAATAATACCAGTGTGCGAGCAAGACCCCGCCCTCGGAAATCACGGTTCAGAAGCAAAGCCAAAATCAAGCCAAAGACAAGAGTGCCGCCCTGTACCCAGAAGAGAAAGATAAAGGAGTTTTTTATAGCTTGGGTGAGATTCCTAATCAGTGAATCTCCCTCCCCGGATATAAGACCTTTTAGAATATGTTGGTAATGCTGCAACCCAACAAATGGTGCCCGTAGGTATTGAAGTAATGTGCTGGTGTTCAAGTCCAGGAAAGACATATAAATTGCCTGAGCACTCGGAATTAAGTGAACTAACAGCATTACTAATACAGCCGGCGCAATAAAGGCATAGGCAATCTTGTACTTACGCATCTGGTACAACAGACCACGTCGCTTAGGATTATTTTTTTTACCTTGCCCTGGTGTTGTCACTGTATGCTCTTTGATAGTCATACGCGCTCCCTAAATTTCACATTGCATATATAATAAGATGCCGGTCACTAGCACCCCCAACAGGCCATAGTAACTGTTTGAACAGTCCATTATGTCCTAGCGCAGTGACCGGCACCGGCTCAAAACTGATTACTCAATCAATGAGTTTACAGTCTCAACCGCCTCATCGAGACGAGCCTGAATAGTAGCATCATCAACAGAGCTACCAATACCAGCAATCGCGACATCTTCCCACAAGTCTTGCAATGCGACCTGGAGGTTGTTCTCAACCTGGCCCCAAGCGGGGATATTCATAGAAGTCTTACCCTTAGCAGCAGCATCAATAAAGACGCTGAACAACTCATCCTCGGTGAAGGAGCTATCGCTCTGGGCTTCCTGGGTCACAGGCAACATACCGATGGCATTAGCATAGCGAATCTGGGATTCCTTACCCAACAGGAACTTCATAAAAGCAAAGGCAGCTTCCTGGTTATCACAGGAGTTCATCATAGCCAGGTTACTACCACCGACGAAGGTGTATTGGCCACCGGGGCCGGCGGGGAACTCGGCGAAGGCCAGGTTCTCGGCGGCTGTCTCGGTCCAACCACTGTTCTCCATATCGCGGGCATTGCTGATAATCCACGGGCCGGTGATA
>JAFGKB010000227.1 GCA_016928755.1 Anaerolineae bacterium
ATAATCCTAGCTCCTGAATCCTGGGGGAATCTCTCAGCCCGGAGATTTTGGATTGCTAGAGAAGGTGCAAATACTAAAACCAGGCCCATAAACACACTAAAACAGACTGACTGGAAACTCGGTGTATATTTCATAATTAGCCTCCTACACAAAATATTAAAAGTAGCTGATCACTCCCCCACTGAGATTTCCACATGGGCCGACATGCCCCAACGTACCCACTCAGGAGTACCAGACGTCAAATCAATAAAAGCTATATAGGTCACATCGCCCAAGTAATCCACACTTTGAGGTTCAATCCTGGTGATATATCCCTCAATCACTTTACCAGGGTATGCATCCAGTCTCACGGCAGCGGGTTGGCCTACTGTAATGTTGACCACATCCAACTCGGTCAGGTCCTTAGTGCGGACCTGCAATTGATCTAAAGTTGCCAATGTTACCAATGGCTCCCCTTGTAGGGCTACATCCCCCGGATTAAGGGCCATATCTGTTATGGTTGCATCAAAAGGGGCCTTGAGTTCTACGTAGTCCAAGGCACTATTAGCGGCCTCAAGTGCAGATTGAACACGCAACACTTCCGCTTGAGAAACTGCGATCTGTTCCTCCCGGACGCCGGTTTTCGCCATTGCTATCTCGGCCAGTACAGCATCACGTGCTGCGATTGCGGATTGAACCCCGGCTTGTGCTGCCCGGCTCTGTAATCCAGAACCTTGTTGCAAAGCTCCCAGTTGAGCATTTGCAGCCGCGAGGGACGCTGTAGCAGCCTCAAGTTGAGCACGGGAAAGCTCCTCCAAAGTTCCCAAAGCCGGACAAACTTCCCGCTTAGAACCATCGGGTAATTGGACATTAACACAATTCAGAGTCTCACTATGGACATTATCCGCTTGATAACGCGCAGCATCAGCCTCCGCAACCTGTGCCATAGCATCAGCAACACCAGTACCCCTGGCCGCCTGTTCATCACGCTGCGCAGTAGCTTGGGACACCCCCGCCTCAGCAGCGGCTAATTGAGCTTCCATCACAGCAAGTTGCTCCTGGGTCGGACCCGCTTTCACCAGGGCCAATTGTGCTTCAGCAACGGCGAGCGCGGCAGCAGCTTGCTGAGCGCTTAACTCAGCATCCGTGGGATCTAAACGCAGCAACACAGTTCCTTCTAATACAGTATCGCCCTCTGAAACCAACCGTTCATTAACGATCCCGCTGACTTTAGCACGCAATACGACAGAGCGAGCAGGTTCGACAACACCTGTCACATTGACTAATTTGGCATCCTCATAGACAGCAGAGATTAACTCACTGTCTAGTTCAGGCTGTGCGACAACCGACGACTGACCACATCCAGGTACTACCAACAACAACGCTAACATAAACCATAAACTCCATCTTTTCATCTTTCTGCCTCCATAATTCACGAGTATGTCTTCGAAAATCAGGTACTGCATGATTAAGAAATCACGGGCACTTAAGAAAGTGCAATGCACCGATTTTCGGAGTGCCAAGTTATTTATTCATATGCCAACACCTCGCGTACTGTCAGCCGGGAAGCATTCCGCGCCGGGAGGAAACTAGCCAATCCGCTTAGTAACACAACGATGATTAACCATAACCACACGCCGGTTACAGAGAAGGTGAAACTAAGCGGCGCACCGGATAATGGGATACCGACGGCAGTACTTAACATACGGCTTAAAGGGTAGGATAAAAGAGAACCCAATAGCCAACTTAGCAGCCCGATGGTAATACCCTCACGAATAAAGACTTTAAACACGCCCCGGTTAGGTGCACCGATTGCACGCAGGACACCGATCTCCCGGGTCCGTTCCAGGACATTGATACTCATAGTCCCCATCAATCCCAAGCCGCCAACAACGGCCAACAAGACCGCCATAATCAACAGTAGTGTGATGACAATACCATAAGCAACGTCGGCATCGCCACGCTCCTCAGCTACGGTCTGTACACTGTTGACCCGAAAGCCGTTGCGCTTAAAATGCATCTCTAGACTGGCAGTTGCTTGGGTTACATAGTCAGGGTCGTGATTTCGAGTAGCAATTAAGGCGGTATCAGCCCGGCCGGCCCGGCCCGTGGTGCGGGCGACATAGGGATAATTCGCATAGGTCATAGGGAAGAGGAATCCCATACTGATACCCACAACACGCCAGGAACGCTCCTGCCCCTGTATCTTCAATACAATCTCATCCCCCAACTGGATGTCTGGCTCATCCTGGAGCATATTCGTACTGACCACAATGGCGTTCTCGTCACCAGGTAGCAGCCAACGACCAGCCACAATCAACGGTGATTGTGCAAGTTCAGAATCAGCACGAGGGGCGAACATATAGACCAATCCCCCCTCGCTACCATCGGAACGGATACGCCGGCAGGGGACTTGAATCCAGGTATCTACTGACTCAACCTCAGGGAGACGAGCTGCGACTTCTTCAATTTTATCCACCCGGTAAGGACGTGAGAAGACAATCATTGTGTCAAAGTTCCACATCAATAGCAAGTCATCCACGGTACGAAACAGAGAATCGCGTACAGAGAAAACACTCACGAAGATGGCACTGGCCATCGTAAGCGTGATCAAGGTCAGAACCAAACGGCCTTTGCTGCGGAAGGTGTTGCGCACCGATAGTAAGACAGGACGGCTTAATACATGACGGGCAAACCATAAATTTGCACCTGACAAGAGACGATCCAGCACGCCTTTTCCCAAGTTTCCCTTTCCCATCCGGTAGACGCTCATAGCTTCTGCGGCGGTGATACGTAAATTCGAGGCTAGGGGAAATACTGAGGCAAATAAAGGAACGAAGATCCCCACAGCAATTTGCAACACGACGGTTGAAAGTGATACTTTTAGTAATCCAAGGTCAAAGTTAAACATTGAGGCAATAAAACGGCTCAATGTGCGCGCACCAACTACACTTAAAGGACCCGCGATTATCAAAGCCATTACCCCGTAGAACAGAACCATTGCCAAGTACATCCCCATAATCTGTCCCGTGTGCGCGCCGATAGCTTTCATGACGCCAATTTGGCGTTTCTGTTGGGCCAACAAAGCCGAAATTGTGTTGATAATCAAAAATGCACTCAAGAACAACGACAATGTTCCCAATGTCCCCATCAGTAATAAAATCGCCTGGAGAATGTCGTCAAGGGGAAGCTGACCGGGATCAGCCGTTAAAGTCAAGGGAATGGTAAAGCCGCTTCGCTCTGCTTTGGACTTAACTTCATTAATAACCTGTTGCGCAAATTCTTTATCCCCGGCATTTGCTGCGGCGATATGCAATTCATTAAAGCCGTAAGGCTCACCCAACCAATCCAGGGTATCGAAAGAGATATAACCATAAGGTGAACTATCGAATTGAGCCGGCAACTGTGCCAAATCGTGAGTTGTACCACTGATACGCATGGCACGCCGTTTTTCATCTTCGGTCTCAATTAACACGACATCGCCTATTTCAGCCTGAATCACCAGAAGCGCAGCCCGCTCAATCAGAATCTCCCGTTCAGGAGGCGGCCAGGCACCCTCTTGAGGTCGAACTTTGTTAACTTGCATATTATCATAATCAGCAACGGCAAAGAGTGTGATATTCGACCAGGTGTCCGGACCGACCTGGATACGCGCCATAATAACCCTACGGGCATCCACTGCCATGACATGATCCATCGCGGCAAAAGAACGGACAAATGACTCATCGAAAAGCTCCACGGTGCGCACCGTTCCACTAGAGGGCACTATTGCAGCATAACTATTGTCCATTTCAGTAAATAGGATTTCCCGAGAGCTGATGATTGTACCTACCGCAAATAATCCCACCGCAATAGATAACACGATCAAAACTGTCCGGGTCTTGTTCCCCCACAAATCATTAAAGACTTTATACCATCTTGTACCAAACATAAGACCTCCTGCGAAAATCGGTGCATTGCACTTTCTTAAGTGCCCGTGATTTCTTAATCACGCAGCACCTGATTTTCGTTATCCTTAGTGTAGCTGGCCTCATGAAAACTCCTAAGAACAAGCAACAATCTCACCATCTGCTAACGTAATGGCCTTAGTAGCGCGGGCCGCGATATCTTTATCATGGGTTACCAAGAAAACAGTTTTACCTTGGGCTACTAGCGATTCAAAAACGCGCAAGACTGCATGGGCGGTTACGGAATCCAGGCTCCCGGTAGGTTCATCAGCGACCAATACCGGCGGGTCATTAGCCAAGGCCCGTGCGATAGCCACGCGCTGTTGTTGTCCACCGGATATTGCAGCAGGTAACTTCTGAGCATGGGGGGCGATTCCCATTTGCTCCAATAAGTACATAGCCCGCTCACGCTGTTGGCGTATAGAATACCGTCCTGCAAAATCCATCGGCAACATAACGTTTTGCAATATTGTCAATGTTGGCAGCAATTCGAAGGATTGAAAGACAACGCCTACAGTTTTTCCTCGCCAGCGGGATGCTCTATCCGGTCTCAAGTTATGAATGGGCATGCCCGTCACCCATACCTCACCAGAGGTCACACCATCTAGACCCGTTATCATGTTCACAAGAGTAGTTTTCCCACTGCCGGATTTGCCGGTGACGACCACAAATTCCCCCTGGGAGATCCTCAAGTCGATGCCTTTTAGGGCAATTACAACCCCGGCCAGGCTTTCATATCGCTTAACCACACCTTGAAGCTCAATTAAGGGTTTATGTTTATCTTGTAACACGCCAGATGATAAATCCATCAATAACCTCCATATGTAGTCTTAAACGTTAAACCGCTCATCAATAATCTCACCGTCGGCCAATTCCACAGTACGAAAGGCCCTACAGGCTAGGTCGTTATCGTGAGTCACCATCAAAACTGTCTTCCCATCCGCTACTAAACGCCCGAAAAGGTGAAAGACTGATGCCGAGGTTTTAGAATCCAGGTTACCTGTAGGCTCATCGGCGGCCAAAAGCGGTGGGTCGTTAGCCAGGGCACGGGCAATGGCTACACGCTGCAACTCTCCACCGGAGAGCGATTTAGGGAATTTATGAGCGTAGTCAACCATCCCCACCAGTTCCAATAAAAACATAGCCCGTTCCGCACGCTCAGAAAGAGGGTACTGTTGGCCGTAATCCATCGGCAGCATCACATTCTCAACCGCGGTCAACGTCGGCAAAAGCTGGAAGAACTGGAAAATGACCCCGATTGTACGGCCACGCCATATCGCTATTTGTTCCTCGGTTAACGTATGAACAGCCGTACCGTTAACCCAAACCTCGCCAGTTGTAGGCCGGTCGATGCCGGTAATCATATTGATAAGTGTTGATTTACCGCTGCCAGATTTACCAATTACCGAGACAAATTCACCATTTCCAACTTGTAAGTTCACACCCTTAAGAGCTGTAAATGCCCTGGCACTACTTTTATAGGTTTTTACTACCTGCTGTAGGTCCACAAGATGACCATTTTGCATTGTGTAAATATCCATATTTAGTACCCTCTATGCCCTGTTTATTGTTTTGTCCTTATCGTAAGCGATAACTGGTTGTAGTGTCATGTATTGAAGGATGTATCTGGGGTTGTATTTTTTAAGGCACGGGGGGTGTAGATGAGATTCCTCAACTTCGTTCGGAATGACGGCTTGGGACGCGGACGAGGCAAATTTGGCAGTGCTTGGAGCTAGAGGGACGGATTCCTCA
>JAFGKB010000038.1 GCA_016928755.1 Anaerolineae bacterium
CCAAAACGCACTTCAGGAGGTAACGCAGCCACAATATCCACCAACTGTGCCCGCGCCGGGCCATAATTCATATAGTCAATGGTATAGGTGACCACATCCCCAGAGATTATTACCGGGGGGCTGGCCGTTGTAGAAACCGTTAAGTCAATATCCCGGGAGAGATTGGATGACACAGCAGCACTATTATTGGTTAAATCATCATCCTGGGTTACAGAAGTTACTTCAACTGTGGACGTAAAACGCTTTGACGCCCAGGAACGAACCCGTGCCGTTACAGTGAGAATTTTCGATGTATCAGCCCCCAGAGTGCCAAGTCCCCAAATCAGACGGCTTGAAGTACGTTGATAACCGGTCGTCGCCGCAACGAAGGTTACGGCGGACGGCAAGGTACCGGTCAACACTATATCCCTGGCCACGTCCGGGCCGAGATTAGTCACCACAATAACATATTTCAATTCTCCCCCAACAGGCGCAGGATCAGGATTTGCCACTACACTGACATGCAAATCTGCCCATCCTTGGGAGACACTATTAGACGGAGTGCCGGTCATAATACCGGTACCGGAAGAAATCCCGGTTGCCTCAGGCACGGTAACGGTGGAAGTTGCCACATTTATTACCTCCGGCACCACAGGAGAAACAAACCATGCCGGCAACGGCATAGAGTTCGTGATCGCTGAAACAGTGGGAGAAACCACATCCGGGTTCTGAACGCCACCAACAGCAACAAGGTCCGTCAATTCCTGAGAAGTTTGTAGACCAGAAGATGGCACAGAGGTACTGCTGGCAATTCCGGTACCGGGCTGCATACTACTGGAAATTACAGGGCCAGGCGGGCCAGAACTCACCGGACGGACAATAAGCGGTTGGCCGGGGATAGCATCAACCTCATAGCCAGCAGGTACATCAACAGAAGAATTCCCTCTAGCCGGGTCATCCAGAGTAACATTGACAAATCCGGACTCCGTAGCCACATAGGTCTGATCTTGCGCCACTATATGGACCTGGAAAGCTGCATCACGCGCATTGATCATCGCTGCCGCAGTGTCAATTTCAAAACGCTGTTTAGGGTCCGGCATCTGGCTGACATTAGCAGATACACCACCGGCTAATAGCTTGACTTGCACATTAACCGGCTGCCATGCGAATTGGGGTTGGGCCTTTACTACTTCCAGTTGAGAACCGGGAAATAATTCCAAAATACTGCCATCAAAGAAAGAGAGCAGAGCCTGGCTATCTTCTGAAAGCCCGATCTTCCCACCAACCACAATAGATTGGCTCTGAGTTGCGCCAACCGCGCTATCCTCACGGAGCCACCAGAGTATAGCCGCACGCGGGGAAGAGACCTGTGCCGCCCCTTTATGGACGGTGAGAAGTGCCCGTTCTGGAGACTTGAGGGTAAAACTCCATGCCAACAAGATGACAACAGCCGCCACATAAGCCCAACGCAAAAAGAGACTAAAACGCCATTTAGAGCTTTGTAATTCTTCCTTAAGGTTAGCAGATAGGCGACGCTTGAACCCCGGCGCAGGCTTAATCCTATCCTGGGCCAGGGAACGCATCACTTGTTCTATATACTTATCTTCTGGTTCATGATTTACCACTGCCACCCTCAAGCACTTCTGCTAATGATCGCCGTGCCCGGACAAGGATAGACTCGACGCTTTTAAAACTACGCTTCATAACCTCGGCAATTTCCTGTACTGGCATTTCCTCAACATATTTGAGAACTAAAGCAGTCCGGTAATGGGCCGGTAACTGCAACAAAGCTTCACGGACAGTCTGTCGTAGCTCCAGCTTCTCCACCATCTCATCGGGGCGAGGCGGAGCAGAAAACCACGGTCCCAAATCCTGAGAGGTCACAATCCGGTCTTGACGAAATGACCGGCGCTGATGGTCAGCAACTTTATGAGATGCAATACCAAATAACCAAGTGCGTAACTTACTCTTACCACGGAACCTTCTGACGGCCTTTAACGCCGCGACAAAGGTCTCCTGGACCACGTCTTCAGCATCCTGGGCAGTCCCACCAACCTGGTTATAAACGAAGCGATACAAAGAATCCGTATAAAGCTCCACTAGCTCATCTACGGCATCAGGATCACCTTGCTTTAAACGCTCTACTAATTCCAGATCAATCTCTAGTTGATCTTCAGTAGATATGTCGTTAGAAAAAGCAAAAATCCTGCGCAATGATGCTGCATACATAAGCAGTTGCATTCATCCCCCAAATAAACAACAACTATAAAAATGCTTGAAAACCACAGGTAAATAGATCTCCCAGGGTACAGACCTCGACTGCAACAGCGTTGCCGGGTCACCAAAGAGATGGTAGGTGTCAATTAGGTAAGTAGCATCTCCTAGTATAGTTGAACTGTAGGCAAGAGAAAGACGCGCTACCATTGTACTATCTCCCAAACGAATACTTTCACCGGAGAAAGCAACTTTGTAAAATGCAATATCCAAGGGTAAATGGTGGTGGCGATAGCTCTCACCGCTGCTCCCCCAAACAGCAACGGCACCAGCACCAGGTAACCGGACTAAAGCCTCATCCAACGCTGTTTGGAGCGGCTCGGGATGGGCAAAATGGCCAGTAAAACACGTCATCTCTAGCACCAAGGGCAAACGGCGCTGCGATTTTAACGCGGACAAATCATCTATATGAAAAAGCCGCCCGTGTTCCCATTGTTGGTATGAGCTATGTCCCATCCAATTCACCACCAAAGCCCCTTGATTCCAGGCCGCTAAAAGTGCCGGACGAATCTCAGACACCATCACCGCAGCATCACAAAATGCATTTCCATAAGCATCTCCAGCCGCATCAGGACAATAAATTTTATAAGCAAAATGCGTTTCAGGCAAATAGCCTATTACCTCATCAGAAGCAGCATGGAAATCCCCAGCTCGGTCCTCATCATCAGCGATAAAAAGGTGACGCTTATACCATTCACCAGGTACCGGGGAACGTTCATAATCAATTACCTTGCCCACCATCTCCACAACATCCGTAATCGTATTAGCTGGCATACGTCCAACCGCAATATCAGGTAAATTATCCGCACCATCAACTGTCACATAGCGGTTATCAGCAGGTACCTCACCAATAAAAGGGTCAACCATCGCCAGATTAGGCGGCAACAATGTAGCGGTTCCTGTCTGCAAATAGCCTAAAGGGTCCCACGTCCCATCCCCAATTAACAGCAAGTAGGCAGGAACAGGCTGCCATTGCCCATAGATATAATGTATAAAATTATAGATAAGTTGCGGGTCAGCATAACTATTTCCAAAAACATCGTAGATTGTTTCCAATGGCATCCCAAAGGTAGAGAACCCTTGTGCCCTGCGGTGTTCCAGCAAGGGCTCCACTGCCGGCAAAAAGGATTCTGGAGCAATAACTAAATAATCAGCACCTTGGGGAGGCTGAAATACCCGCAAAGGACGTAAAGTTGCTACCGTGATAATATCATTATCAGTTGTCACAAAGTAAGTGTGTATCGTAGGTATATTATCAGAAAAATGTAATTGATGGCGATCAATTATAAAATCTATCAATTGTATTGGTGTATAGACATCCGTAACATCATAAACTAACGGCAAACCGGTAAAGCCGTCCAACATATATGTGGTGCGGGTCACTTCACCAGTAAGCCTTAAGTTATAACCGGCCCACCCCGCTACCGGGAAACACAGTTCCACAGCGTCAACCAAGACGGCATCAATAGGGACACCGGGCAATCCAGGCATAGTAAGAGTCAGCGTGTTATGGGTATGCAATAGAGAGACTGGTACAGAGAACGTGTGAGAGATAGCCTTCCGGCCATCAAATGATAGAGAGCCTACAGACGATTGATTCAACAACACATCTATTTTATGATCAGGACTTGCAGAGGTTTCGCTATTCCCCTGTAGCCACAATGTTAAAGTCGCACTTAAACCATCGCTTAATGAAAACGCAGGCAACGTATAGGAAAATATAAGAGAAGGAGCAAAGTCCAGCATCATCTCTGACCAATACCAGTGGTCGCCATCTCGTGGTGATGCATACAAAGAATTATAGAATCGATTTTCCTGGAACTCGATTGTAGTCCAAAGCACACCTGACTCGCTCCCATCAGGTAAACTGGACCGCACAGGCATCCGCCGCCTGGGTTCATCCTCTTTGTACCATACCTGGTAATAATCAACAACAGACCAACGACTGGGCTGCGGGTCAGCATAGAAAAGAAACTGTTGGCCGTCACTATCCCACTGCGTTGCGACCTCCTGACCGCGATAGGTAATATGAACATAGTCCGGGTCCACAATATCTGGCACGGGTATTAATTCTAAGGGCAGCGCATATATCCCTGTCACCGTTACAGAGAACGTCCAGCGGGGCATGATAGGCGCAGCCGTTACAGTCCGGGTGACAGAAGAGGCGTGGTAAAGCTCTAACAAAGACGGATTAAGCACCATTGCGCTTAGTCCCTCCTGCGTAGTTTGTACCTCACTAACCGGCAGAGTGGCAGTCTCAAAGGATGCACCGGGGAAGCTCACCGAGACCTCAACATCACGGACAACCCGTAACTGCTGCAGCTCCGCATCATAATCAAATGGTGTATAGACTAGAGTCGCTAGACGTATGCCACGCATCCACCCGGCTTCGGTAAGTGTAACCACATCCACGGCTTGTCCCGTAGCAGTGATAACATTATATCCATCCGGTTTTAAAGAGAGCTTTTGTATCTTTTCAATTGTGGGAGCTAGGGACAACGGGGTGCGGAGATCACGTACATCCCAAGCCAGGACATTAACATCCAGCACCACCTCACCTTCAGGGGGTAACACAATCCAAGCTAGAGCATAAGGCAACACAGGTTCACCAGGTAGCCCACCGGTGAACCAATAGACCGGTAAATCATCGAGATGGGTACGATCTGATATAACCGGGGCAATAGAATCCAGTCCCGCAGCTTCCACAGATTTAAATCCATAGGCTGGAGTATGCCAAGAAAATCGCAGTTCCGTCTGCCCACTCTCCAACAATCTAGAGCCTAGCGTTAATTGTTGAGCAGCAGCCGGCGTAACTTGACCCCCTAATAACAACGTGATAATTATCCCACTGCCTATTCCAAACCATATCAATTTTCTAAAAACTCTATGTAAGAATCTCATTATTCTATGTTACAATGAAAATACACTACTATATTAGGAACGCGGGCATCTGACCCGCATATCCAGCCATTATTTTAACAGGAGGCTAGAAAATGACAGTGAACAAAAAAACACTAAACACCAGGCCCCCTAAACCCACATGGTACAAAGAAATAGCTAAATACCAGGAAACCAATCTACAAAGAGCAATTTGGCAAATTATCAATACTTTCATTCCTTACTTCACATTATTATATCTAATGATCCGCTCTATTCAACTTGGCTACTCGTACTGGATTACGCTATTACTCGCAATACCGGCCGGCGGACTGCTTATCCGCATCTTCATCTTTTTCCACGATTGCACGCATAACTCCTTCTTTGCCAGCCGCAAAGCCAACCGTATATTCGGCTATATCTGCGGGATACTGACCTTCACCCCTTACGAAAGTTGGGGACACGCCCACTGGAAACACCACGCCACAGCCGCGAACCTGGACCACCGGGGCACAGGGGATGTCTGGACAATGACTGTAGAAGAATACCAAAATGCATCCAGCAGACAGCGACTCGCATACCGGGTGTTTAGAACCCCCTTAGTTACTTTTACTATCGGCCCACTCTTTATCTTTCTCCTCAGCAACCGATTTCATAGCAAACAAGATGGCCCAAAAGAGCGGATGAGCGTAATTATTACCAACGTGGCACTATTAGCCATTATACTCCTTGCCAGCTTTACCATCGGTTTCCGTACATACCTACTGACCCAACTCCCCATCCTTATTATTGCAGCAACCGCCGGGGTGTGGCTATTCTATGTACAACATCAGTTTGAAGGGGTCTATTGGGCACGCGATAATGAATGGGATTTTATGAGCGCGGCAATGAAAGGAAGTTCGTACTACAAGCTTCCCAAAGTCTTGCAATGGTTCACAGGTAATATCGGGCTACACCATATACACCACCTGCGCCCCCGTATTCCTAATTATAACCTGCAACAGTGTTATGATGAAACCCCTGAAGTCCGGGAAGTGGAACCGCTTACAATCCGCCGCAGCCTGAAATCATTAGGGATGAATTTATGGGATGAGGAGCGCCAAACCTTGGTCAGCTTTAGTGCAGTAAAAGCGTAACCCATAATCGTCGATTACGATAGTGTTGAGGATATCACAGGAACCAGGTGCAACGCACTTAAGAAAGTACACGTGATTTCTTAATCACGCAGCACCTATTTAGACGGCATTAGTCGTTTTTCTCTCCTGATAAAGTTAAAATGCAAGTTTCTGTTGGCACATGCAAGCCAACACCCCGCCCAATATCCCGCTTCATCCGGGCCACACCATCAGCATATGCCATATCTGAAATAATCATCAAGGTAGAGTTATTATCACGGGGTTGTACCTTCTTTAAAAAATCCTGTAAATCCACTTGGGAAACCCGCCGGTCCAAACTCAGTTCCACAGCGGAGAAACCTGCATCTTTCATCATAGCTACCAAGGTATCAGGAGATACAAAGTCGGAGAGGTCCACATCCAGTGCCTCCGGGAAATAGCGGTAAAGCAATGCTTGGCGCATTTCCTGGGGGGCGATATTCGTCATCACAAAGCAGCCACCAGGTCGCAGCAACCGGTAAACTTCCCGCAACATCATAGACCTAGGCCCAATATGATGAAAACCAAATTGCTGTGAGATAAAGTCAAAGCTATTGCAAACAAAGGGCATCCCACAGGCATCAGCCTGCACCCAGGAAATATTTTTATCCTTAGCTTGTGCCTGAGCTAACATGCCATAAAAGAGATCCGAGCCTACCCACGACGGCCCGGTTATGGCAGCCTTGTCGGCCACCAACTGGTTTCCCGTGCCACAACTTATGTCCAGCACCCGCAATAACGGCCATTTGTGAGCGGGTATCCGTTCAAGATAAGCCAACAATGCCGCGTCAACCTCTTTCTGCCGGTAGGGTTGGCTATCATAGCCTGCGGCTACAGTATCATAGTCAATCCTAGCTCCGTGTGATAAACTTCTTGGCATCTTCAAACTCCTACGCCTACTAAGAAAATCTCCCGCTCAACTCTACTATCCCGTCACCCTGAGCGAAGTCGAAGGAGCCTGCCTTGAGCTTGCCGAAAGGTCTAGATCCTTCGCTACGCTACTAAGAAAGTCTCGATTGCGCATAACCAACGACCCCGTCACCCTGAGCGAAGTCGAAGGAGCCTGCCTTGAGCTTGCCGAAAGGTCTAGATCCCTCGGCTTCGCTCGGGATGACGGTTAGCGTGAGATAGCGAGACTTTCTTTCCAAACTGAACCGCCCCGCGGTTGTTACTCAGGATGACGGTTAGCGTGAGATAGCGAGACTTTCTTTCTAAACTAATTCGTGTCCTGCAGTTGTTATTCATTATGATTTTAATCGTGTTTTGTAATCGGTGTTTTTCGATTGCAATTACCATCACGATGGTAGATAAAGTATACACAAAAACCCGGCTTTTGCTGTTAAGGCACAAAAGCCGGGTTTCTGCTACTGAATTAAGGAGGAAACGAAAACCGAAATCCGAAAATCAGCCCCCTACAGACTGTAAACGGTAGTTATGTAAGCGGTCAATAACCGCGTGATTGCCCACCAGGGCCAGAAAAACTCCTCCGGCGGCGGCAGAAATCATAAACAATAGAACTCCCAGGGCCAACAAAGCAGCAACCAGGGATGCCAACAAAACGGAGAACCCAAGATTACGGCCTAACATCATTGCCCCATTGCGAAAAGCCAGCCGTAAATCCGGCTCTTCTTGTTCAAAAAGAAAGCCCAATACAAAAATCTGCAACCACAGCCAGATGAGTAACGCGGCGATAAAGCCTCCCTGGGCAAAGCGTCCCCAATCTGAAGGGAAGAGATGCCCTACCAAGACAATATCACCACCCAGAAGAAAGAGCAGGAACAGGTTGATGACGCCCCACCGCCAGCCTAACCACCGATACCGGCGTAGTCCCTCCCAAAAATCTTCCGGGCCGGTAGGTTCATCATGGGCAATGCGATTGGCTATATAGAACAAAGCCAGTGTCGCCGGGGGAGCCGGAACAACTAACAAAAGACTGAGCATCCACAGCAGATTGCAAATGGCAATCGTCCACAGGTTCCCCCAGCTATCACGCAATGCAGTTTTTAAAACTTTAAAGGCATCCAGCACGGTTACCCCTTTACACCGGCGTAAGAGACGCCTTCCATATAATACTTGCTGAACATAAAGAACAGTATCAAGACCGGGATAGCGTTAAACATCGCACCTACCAGGGTTAGATTCCACTGAGCCTTATAGTTCTGTTGGAAGACACTGAGAGCAACATTCAACACCCACATCTTGGGCGAATCCAGGTATAACAGGGGTTGAACGAAGCTGTTCCACATCCCCTGGAACTGCAAGATAAAGACGGTCAGGAGTGCCGGGCGGGCCAGAGGTAAAACAACATCCTTGTAGACTTGCAACTGGCTGGCTCCGTCAATATATGCCGCCTCCTCTAAGTCACGGGGAATGGATTTGAAGAACTGGGTGAGCATAAAAATTCCCCCGGCACTGACCATGCCGGGCAAAATCAATGACCAGAATGTATTGAGCAACTTCAGCTTGCCCATCAGCACATAAGCGGGAATCAAAGTCACCGCTCCGGGGATCATCATTGTACCCAACATAAAGTTGAACATCATATCCTTGCCGGGGTAATCAAGGCGAGCAAAGGAATAAGCCGCCATTGAGCAGAAGACTACCTGGAGCACGGCCACACTTGTGGCCAGGAAGGCAGTGTTAAAGAGCCACCGGGGAAAAGTTCCTCCAGCCCCCAGATCAGTATTCCACACCTTAACCCAGTTCTCGGCCAGCCATTCTTTTGGGAAAAATTCCGGCGGATAGGCCGTAATCTCAGCATCAGTCTTAAATGTACCAATGCCGGCCAAGATAAAGGGAGTGAACAATACAATACCGACAATAATTAACGCCGCATAACGCAAGCCCAGCTCAACGTAATACCGTGAGGGGTGCCGGTTCACATGTGATTTCGTTCCTATTGAATCTGTAGCGACAGCCATACCGCACCTCCTTTTAATACATCTCGGTGCCGCTTTCAATAAAGCGACGCTGAATATATGTAAATATAAAAATAATCACTGCCAGGATAAAGGCTAACGCCGAAGCGTAACCCATCTGAATTGGGCCTTGCTTGCCTAATGCCTCCGTGTATATCTGATACACAGGGGTTTGAGTCGTCCCCAGAGGGCCGCCGGCCGTCGCCAAGTAAACTTGGTCGAAGACCTGTAAGGTGCCAATCGTACCGAGAACCACAACCAGCAAAATAATCGGGCGCAGCAACGGCAATGTAATTCTCCAGAAACGCTGCCAACCGGTAGCCCCATCAATACTGGCAGCTTCATAAATAGCCGGGTTAATATCCTGTAGCGCAGCCAGGAACATCACCATAAAGGTAGGCGCAGTGGTGAAGATATTCTGGAACATAATAGCCAACCAGGCAATACTTGGCCCACGTAAATACCACTGAGAGGAAGGAATCTTTCCTCCTCCGGCCTCGACAATAAGTTGAATCAAGCCCCGTGGGTCTTTTAGCCAGTCGACGGCTTGCCAGGTTATGCCGAAGATGCCGAAAAACTTCTCAAATAACAAGTTGACATAACCTGTCTTAAGATAAAACCACATAAAAATCAATGTAATTACTACCGAAGATGTAACACTGGGAGCATAGAACAAGGTACGGAAGAAACGCTGGAAACGCATAGGCTTATTCAACAACACGGCCAGTAAAATCGCAGCAGCGGTCTGGAACGGAACAACAATCATCGCATACCACAGGACGTTATGCAGAGCTTGCAAAAAGTCCTTCTTACTGAATGCCTCGATATAATTCTTCACACCCACAAATCGTGGCTCGGTGAAAATATCATACTCGGTAAACGAAACATAGAAAGCAAACAAGATAACGCCAATAGTAAAAGTTAAGGTTACCAGTAAATAAGGGGCCAGGAAAGCATAGCCCGATAATAACTCCCTGCGCCGGCGGGGATTAGGCCACGTCTGGCGTACTGTCCGGGCAGCAAACACACCGGCAACCACAGCCACAACAACCATCACACCTAAAAATGGCAAGGCGGACTTTTGTACCTCTGCCATATAGCTACTCAATGAAGCCATTACCAATGCCCCACCCTTTGTAGGCGCATTAAGTAGTGCAATCCCCATCAACACAATGAAGATGAATAAGAACGTCACTATGGCAGCCACATTGCCAGCTTGCTTGTCTTGGGTTCGGGATATCTCTAGTGATTTCTGCATTCTGCTACCTCACAATCTAACATCACACTAAAAGACACATCTTTTACTCCTTGGCCCCCTTCTTACCAGCAAGGGGGCCAGGTTCTTCAAAAAAAGGAACTACTCCGTAGACGGTGATTTATTCAGCACTATCCAATGCCGCTTGGGCTTCCTCCTGAGCCTGGGCAAATGCCTCATCCACATCCTGGTCACGGAGGTAAACACGCTCAAGGGCCTGGGCCACAACATCATTCACTTTGCCGGTGTTCGGTCCCCAGTAAGCCACACGGCTATCAGGAAGCAATCCACCTTGGGCAATGGCTTTGTCATTGGCATCCACAACCATACCAATCTGGTCAGGGTGCGTGCTATAGGCAAACCCGGTTTCAACAATCTTGGCCTGATTTTCACGCCCGGTCACGAACATCGCAAAGGCCGCCGCTGCTTTCGGGTATTTTGTAGCTGCATTCACACCAATGGCGTTGGTGAAGATTACGTCAGCACGAGTCTTGGACCCCTGCGGGACTAATGCCGCCCCCCACTCAACGTCCGGGTAATCCCGGCGCATCGAGTTAACCATCCAGCCGCCTTCCAAGGTCATCCCCACCAACTCTTTACCGATAGCCTCACCACACCAGCTCGCACCCACATCACTAGCCTGTACCAAGCTGCCTTCATCATACATATCGAAGATAAATTGTGCCATTTCCTTAACTTCAGGGGTATCGAGAGTTGCAGTAGCGTAGTCCTCGGTAGCATAGGCCCCACCATTGGAGAAAGCCCAGGGAGCAAAGCGTGCCCAATCGGCATTTTGGCAGAACCCCGCATAATCCGTATTGGCAGCAATAGCATTAGCCGCCTCACGGAGATCATCCCAGGTCCAATCCTCACCGGGCATAGCAATGCCGGCCGCTTCAAAAGCAGCAGGAATATAGACCAACCCTAGGGTGCCCCAGTCCTTGGGCAAGCCATAGGTCTGCCCTTCATAGATGAAGATGGTCAACAGGCTCGGAATAAAATCATCGCGGCTCACGCCAGCCTCAGCCATATAGTCATCCAGAGGTAACAACTGTCCAGAAGCCGCAAAAGCCGTCATCAACTGGTCATCAAGGTAGAAAACGTCGGGAGCGGTGCCACCGGCCATCTGAGCCTTGAGCTTCGTCTGGAAATCCGCCGGAATTGGCTCGTAGTTAACCGTCACATTCGGATAGATCTCGTTGAAGCGAACAATAGAATCACGGTAGATCTGCTGTTCGGTCTCATCACCCCAACCGGAGAATGTAATCTCGGCTCCATCCTCAACCTTCATCACAGCAACCTCACCGCCCTCAGCCGGTTCATCAGAATCCGAGGAAATCGGCCCGATAGCCTCACCGCCGCCGGTGAGGTACTCAGCCGCCTCTTCCTGGGCCTGGGCAAATGCCTCATCCACATCTTGGTCACCCAGGTAGACACGCTCAAGAGCCTGGGCCACAGCATCGTTGACTTTGCCAGTATTCGGCCCCCAGTAAGCCACCCGGCTATCAGGAAGTACGCCTCCCTTGGCTATGGCTTTATCGTTGGCATCCACAACCATATCAATCTGGTCGGGGTGCGTGCTGTAAGCAAAACCGGTCTTAACAATCTCGGCCTGATTTTCACTTCCGGTCACGAACATCGCAAAAGCCGCCGCCGCTTTCGGGTATTTTGTGGCCGCATTCACACCAATGGCGTTGGTGAAGATTACATCGGCACGGGTCTTAGGACCTTGGGGGATTAACTC
>JAFGKB010000228.1 GCA_016928755.1 Anaerolineae bacterium
TGCCCCTCGGCCAACATCTTCTCACCGGCTTCGCCGTAGCCAGCCCGCAGGTTCAGCAGCCCAGACTCTTCATCGAAAGTGTAAACGTGGACGTAGTAGAGGCCAAATTGCTCCTTAATCAACGGGATTACGGTTTGTAACAATTCATCAGGATCAAGAATCGAACCGACTTGCTCTGAAATCTGAGCGGCTGTGTTCAAGCGCGCAGCGAAGCGTTCGCGCTCCGCTTCGACTTGCTTGCGCTCGGTGATATCCTGATTTACGCCATATAGTTTAGTTGTTTTCCCGGCTTCATCTTTTTCAATTGTCAACCAGATTGAGGTCCATACTTCCTTACCATCAACCGTAAGGTTACGGGCCTCAGTCTGTAACTGAAAATCGGGATTGGTAGCAGCCAAAGCCATCTGAATGTTTTTAGCTACATCCGGCGCATCCTCAGGTACAACAAATCTCTGCGCAAATGTCGCGGCGGACATCTCATATCCCCCCACCTCCTCAGCAGTGGTATTATGGAATGTCCTATAATACTGATCGTTAAATAAGAAAGTTTGAGCCTCGACATCAAACTCCCAGTTCGCCATCTTCGCAATACGCAAAGCATCGGAGAGTTTTTGCTCGCTCTCTTGCAATATTTTCTCGGCGTGCTTACGCTCAGTAATATCACGGGTCATTATCACTAACTGTGTAGGATTACCTTCTGCATCCCGCAAAACAAAGGTAGTTACATTAGCGGAAAAAGTGGAGCCATCCAGCCGCCGTTGCAAGACATCGCCCTGCCAGCCTTCACGTACAGCCTGTGCCAAGACATTTCCCAAGCGTGGTAACTCTTCTTCTGCCCAGAATAAAGCGCCATCTTTACCAAGCATTTCACGGGACTCATAATCACATCCAAAGAGTTCGTAGGCAGCCTGGTTAGCATAGGTGAGGGTTTGTGTGCCCAGATCAGCCATAAGGATACCATCAGTAGATTGTTCAGCGAGGGTTTGGAAGGTACGGATTTCCTCTTCTGCCCGTTTACGCTCGGTGATATCCTCACCAGAACTTAAAACACCGGTGATATGCCCCCGATCATCAGTAATCAATGAATTACGCCAAGCTACAATTCGCATCTCACCACTGCGCGTCAGGATTTCATTTTCGTAGTATTCGGTTTGCTCAATATCACCAGCGATAATCTGCGCGAAGACCCCTTTGACCACATCCGCTATCTCAGCCGGGAGAGAGACATCGAACCAATTTTTACCAAGCAGTTCCGCCTCTTCATATCCCAAAACGTCACAACCCGCTTTGTTGAGCAAGATAATATCGCCAGCTTTATCCAGGGCGACAATGATCGATCCGGCCACGTTAAGATAGGTCTGTGCCCGTTGCCGCTCTTGCTCAGCGATATTGAATGCCTCAGCACTTTGGAAAGCATTAGCAATCTGCGCCGCCAAGGTCTGGAATACATCCAAATCAGCCTGGGTGAAATAATGAGCTTCGTCATGCTGCACATCGAAAACCCCCAAGACTTTACCGCCGGCGATGGATGGCACAGCGACCTCTGTCTTGGTATCGGGTAATAAGGGATTAGGCATAAAGTTAGGATTCTCGGTCACGTCGTCAACCAGAACCGGCTCTTTAGTACGGGCCGCAGTAGCCACCAAGGAGGCTTCCCGATCTAAGGGGATACTGTGACCTTCCGCCAACATCTTCTCACCGGCTTCGCCGTAGCCAGCCCGCAGGTTCAGCAGCCCTGATTCTTCATCCAGGGTGTAAACATGGACGTAGTAGAGGCCGAATTGCTCTTTGATCAGTGGGATCACGGTTTGTAGCAATTCATCAGGGTCAAGAATCGAACCCACCTGCTCTGAAATCTGAGCAGCAGTGTTCAAGCGTGTGGTAAAGCGCTCGCGTTCCGCTTCTGCCTGCTGACTTGCAGTCACATCAGTGATAAAGCCCTCCAGGCTTAACAGATTACCGTCACTATCAAAGACACCTTGCCCGCGTTCCCAGACCCATCTTAACTCACCAGCAGTATTGTGAATACGATAGGTTAGCTCATACGGCTCTTGTTTTGCAAGACCGGCCTGGACACCTTCCCAGACCCGATCCTGGTCATCGGGATGGATAAGATCACCATAGTTAAGTTTATGAGACTTTCCCACTATTAATTCTTGTGGCTTATAACCCGTCAATTCCAGGCTACCTTCACTGATAAACTCCGCCGGCCAATCCGGCTGATTGAGCATCCGGTAGGCCATCCCCGGCAGGTTCCCCATCAATGTGGATAGACGTCGCTCATTTTCTTGAATTACCGCTTCGACTTGTTTTTGGGCCGTAATATCACGCGCAATGGTCGCGAGCATGATTTCGGTACCAACTGTCATTGTAAAGAGTGTCTGAGATACAGGGATAACACGCCCATCTTTAGCTACAATCGAGGATTCACCCTCCCAGATACCGTCGCGGAAGGCCATTTCAATCGCACCTTTAGGCATAGCCGGTTGGACATCCGGAATTGACATACCACTCGTGAATTCTTCCTCAGTATATCCAATCATATCCAAGCCGGCTGCGTTGATGTAGACTCCTTTACCATCAGAATTAGCTATTGCAATGAAGTCAGTACTGCTCTGAATAATGTGGGCCTGGCGGTCA
The DNA here is from genome assembly GCA_016928755.1 of Anaerolineae bacterium. Taxonomy (GTDB): domain Bacteria; phylum Chloroflexota; class Anaerolineae; order B4-G1; family SLSP01; genus JAFGKB01. The sequence continues at coordinate 2,641 of JAFGKB010000228.1, forward strand.
CGATCCTGCTCAGCCAGTCGCTGTTCGGTAATATCGGTATGAGTGCCAACAATACGCGCCGCAACACCATCTTCATTACGTTCAGTGACTTTACCAATAGCGTGGATCCAACGCCAGTTACCGTCTTTGGTCCGCATACGGAAGTCCAAAGCATAGTCTTTCCCCTCTTGAATATGTTCTTGAATAAAGGGGTCAACCCAGGTAAAGTCATCAGGATGCAAAAGGCTGGACCATGTCCCAATAACTTGGGGGAGTTCATTGGGTTCGTAGCCCAACATTGTATACCAGCGGGGGCCAAAATAGACATAACCATCAAGAGGACGGAACTCCCAACTAGCAGTGTTAGCAGCTTCTAAAGCCAGAGAAAGGCGTTCTTCGCTCTCGATGATTTGAGCTTCAACCTGCTTACGCTCGGTAATATCACGGTCGGTACCACGATAGCCCAGGTAATTACCATCGGCATCATAATAAGGGGTGCCGGAAGTCTCAAAGATAATAAGATGGCCATCCTTGTGAATGCTAGTATTCTCAAGAGCTACAATAGGCTCTTGAGCAGCAATTAACTTACCAAAAACAGGGGCCACACGTTGGACCTCATCTGACGGCATTAAGTCAAAGGGAGTCTTGCCCAATAGTTCATCAGGCAGGTAGCCTAATATCTCAGTAACCTTAGGGCTAACATATGTATAGGCCCCATTCGTATCTACCTCCCATATCCAGTCACTTAAGGTCTCAACGAGGTCCTGGAAACGCTGCTGGCTCTGTTGGATGGCGATACGGACCTTATGTTGTTCCTCGAAGAGGTAGGCATTTTCCAAAGCGGTGGCAATCTGTCCGGCAAGAGTGTTAAAAACATCAATATAGGCTTGGGTAAAATAATGAGGTTCGTCGTGTTGAATATCAAGAACCCCTAATACATGATCACCCACTATAAGAGGAACAGCAATTTCTGTTTTAGTATGGGGCAGCAAAGGATTGGATAAAAAGTTAAGATTATCTTGAACATCATCTACCAAAGCAACTTGATGGGTAAGTGCTGCACGAGCTACCAAGCTCTGTTCTGTATCAAGGGGGATATGATGGCCCTGGGAAAGCATCACCCGGCCTGGTTCACCATATCCAGCCCGGAGTATTAAACGTTGATTCTCGTCGTCCAATGTATAAACATGGGCGTAATAAAGGTCAAAACGGTCTTTAAGCAACCTAATAACCGTACTTAAGAGTTCATCAGGGTCCAGAATCGCGTTCGCCTGGGTTGCAATTTCAGAAGCGGTACCCAGTAACAGAGTGAAGCGTTGGCGTTCAACTTCAGCCTCCTTACGCTCTGTAATATCGCGAATCAGACTTAAGACCTCCTGATCTCCAACCGGTGTCATGCGGGCTTCATAAAACCGCAGTTCCTCACCTACAGGGGCTTGATACTCATAAACAACTATCGCACCGGTATCAAGGGTTTGTTGTAGATAACTAAGAGTAATGCGTGCCAACTCTGGAGGCAAAACTTCTGTGATATGTTTACCCAGGAAAGCTTCGGGAGGTGCAATCAGTACGGCACCGGCCTCCGCCTTATAGTCCAGGAAGTTCCCCTCTTTATCAAAACGGAACATCATATCGGGAACAGCATTTAGCAAAGCAGTGGACTCGGCCTCACTCTCACGAGCGACCTGTTCTGCGCGGGCTTGAACATCAAACAAGCGTGCATTACGTAAAGCAGAGGCGATCTGCCCGGCCAGGGCTTTAAAGACATCCAGGTCGGCCTCAGTGAAGGCTTCTAGTTTATCCTGCTGGATATCGAAAACGCCGAGAACTTCACCACTGGACACAATGGGAATTGCGACTTCAGACTTGGTGTCGGGCAAAAGAGGATTGGCAAGGAAACCGGGTTCTTGTGCTACATCCTGGACAACTACAAGCTCTTTTGTACGCGCGGCACGGGCAACCAAACTCTGTTCACGCGCCAGGAGGATTTTATGCCCCGCGGCCAACATTTCACGCCCCGGCTCACCATAACCGGCGCGCAATACAAGTTCTTCCGATTCATCATCCAAAGTGTAAACGTGGATATAATACAACCCAAAGCGTTCCTTAAGGAGTGGGATAACTGTGTTTAATAGCTCATCAGGATCAAGAATTGTATTGATCTGGGTAGCTATCTCAGAACCGGTACGCAACTGTAAAGCAAAACGGGATATCTCTTCAGCGTCTTTCTGCCGTTGCGTGATATCGCGGGCCTGTTGTACATTTTGCAAGGCCATATTAGATAATTGACCGGCAAAGTGGAACAAGGTATCAGCAATAACTTCGAAACGTTCTAAGGGCATGCGAGTTACTTCTTTTAAGCTCTCACGGATTATGTCTTCATCCGCCCCCATCTCACGTCCATAAGCTATAACACGTTCTACCTCAGCATCATCTGTCAGGATTTGGCCAATCAACCAATTGGCTACATGCTTATCACCAACATGGATACTGACACCCGCATCCCACAGGCCACCACTTAAACAAGGCTGTAAGATGGGGCCTTCTGGATTAGGGCGGCCAATTATAGCATCTGACTTAAAGCAATTAATCTGACCGAGTTCAGTGCTACGTATGTATCTACAAAACCGGCAAAAATTACTAGGTCTAGTAATAGGCACGCCCTCTGAGGTTGTGATAATTGAAGCGACACCGGTCGCAGTGGCAAATAAGTCCTGAAGACGTTGGATTTCATCCAGGTCAAAGACATCTTGAAACTGCAAATCTCCAACGTTAATATCGGGGCTAGTTAGGGCTAATACACGTTGTTGGAGGGCTTTTTCAATTTGTTGCTCACGCGCAAAAGTACGCGCATTTTGTAACGCAGTCGCAATCTGACCCGCGAGAGTCGCAAGAATATCAATATCCGTCCGATCAAAACGGTCAACTTTATCATCCTGAACATCTAAAATCCCTAATAATTCATTATGAGATATCAAGGGAACCGTTAATTCAGAACGAGTATGGGGGAATAAGGGATGAGATAAATAATCAGGTTCTTGACTGGTATCGGGAACGATGACCATTTCAAGAGCGCGGGCGGCGCGGGCGACGAGGCTACGTTTAAAGGAAAGTGGTATGGTGTGTTTCTCTTCTAATAATTTACGCCCGGTTTCACCAGAACCATGCTGGATGACAAGATTTTGTTGACTCTCATCCAATAAGTAGATATGGACATGGTAGAAATCAAACTCCTGCTGGAGCTGGGTTACTATTTCCGCTAGAACAGCATCAATGTCCAGAGCGGCACTGATACGTTCTGCGACCTCAGCGGCAATGCGCAGTTTAGTGGTGTAACGCTCCCGCTCCTCAAGATGTTTACGCTCGGTGACATCCAGCATCACGCCAGCCATCCCGGTGACTTTACCCTCAGCATCTATTAACGTAGACTTATTGAAGACTACATCATGGAGCAAGCCATCGGTGTACTTTACCTGGGCCTCATAAACTTGGGTGCCGGGGTTATGGATTAATTCCATATCACGTTCATGATAAATGTCTGCTAATTCTGGGGGAATAGCTTCAGGAATATCATAAACAGAACTGCCAATGATACGTTCTTTCGGCAACCCAAGAACCAATTTAGCAAAGGCGGTATTACAAGCACGGTATATGCCTTCCGCATCTTTGTAAAAGATTGGGGCCGGAATACCATCAAGCAGGGGCTGGTCTGAGGAAGACTTCAATTGCCCGTGATGGCCCAACATCGAATTTTGTTTATCACTCATCCAAATTTCTCCTATTTACAAAAGAAACTAGAGGTTTAGCAATCACATTAAAAAAACTGTCCAACAAGTAGTCCACTACCCTATACTATACAATAGCATAATATTGATAAAAGTTCCAATAGAGGGTCAAAATAGTAAACATTTAGTAAGGATAGAGTTTTTACTAAACAACAAGCTTGTCTCTTATTATACTCTTTTAAAACCGAAAAGGGAAGCCCCAAACCTACAAA
>JAFGKB010000229.1 GCA_016928755.1 Anaerolineae bacterium
GATTTTATAACGGCACGGAGGAGCAGTAAGAAGCTGAGGACTAAAAGTATGTAGGAATAGACTGTGTGCGCCCAGAAGCCCCAACCGTGGGAGATGTCCCATAATTTAAGCTGGTTAACTTCTTTAATGGTGGTACTGACCCATATCCATTGGTGTATGTCATTAGTCCAGACCAAGATTAATATTACTATTGGCTCTATGGCTAGCCTCAGTTTTCGCCGGCGTGTCATCCATAGCGCGTCTAGTCCGGTATGTTCTAGAACCAGGAGCAAAGTAGCGGGGGGAACAATGACAATGCCTAGGTATTCAAACTTAGACCAGAGTAGTTTACTGGGGATATCGGCTGACCCTATACAGAGCGACTCGAAAACGGCCCACCAGACCAGACCTAGCATTAGGACGGCTAGGGGAGTGGCGCCGGCCTTTGGTCTCCGTTGCCAAGCGGCTATGGCTACGCTAAGTGCAATGAGGGCCGCTACCAATAGCGCAAATGAATAACTGTTGGGTTGCCACTCCAAAACTATATCTCTCCCATTTACCCTAGCTTTTCCCAGAGTAAGTCTATCTTCGCCTTGGTTTCCGGTGTCATACGGGTCACTGCGGGCCAATGGCGAGTATAGCCTTCTTCTGGTAACTTCGCCGTCGCGTCAATGCCAATTTTGCCCCCAAAGGCAGGATTATAAGCGGCATGATCCAGTTGGTCCACCATCCCCTTGGTAATTATAACATCTCTTTCCCAGTCTACATTGCCCAGTGCCTGCCAGCCCACCTCGGTTGGATTGTGAACGTCTACCCATTCGTCAACAACGACGATAGCCTTGGTCAGGCTTAATAGGGCCAAGCCCCAGATGCCGTGCAGCACTTTGCGGGCATGACCTGGATAGCGCTTCTTGATGCTGACTAATACCAGGTTATGGAAAACACCGGCGGCGGGCATCGCAAAATCCACCACCTCTGGCAAGAAAAGTTTGACCAGGGGAAGGAATAATCTTTCAGTAGCCTTGCCCATCCAGTAATCTTCCATCGGTGGAATACCCACAACCGTTGCCGGGTAGATAGGGGACTGTCGTTGTGTGATGGCCGTCACGTGGAAAGCGGGAAAGAGTTCTACCGGGGTGTAGTAGCCGGTATGGTCACCAAATGGCCCTTCTGGGCGTTGGTCGGCAAGGTCCACATATCCCTCGATTACAATTTCCGCTTGGGCCGGCACGGTAAGCGGTTGGGTGACGCATTCCACCAGTTCCACCGCTCTGCCTCGTAACCAGCCGGCCAACAGATATTCATCAATATCCGGGGGCAAGGGTGCGGATGCTGACCAGATACAGGCCGGGTCACCACCGAGGACAATGGCTGCCGGGATGGTATTGGGGACCGACCTATCCCGGTGTTGTTCGTGTGCGACGCGCTCGTGTTCTGCGCCGCCTTTGTGTCGCTGCCAGTGAACCAGGAGCGTGCGACTATCAACCTTCTGCAGCCGGTACATCCCCACATTGCGGATACCGGTCTCCGGATGCCGGGTGACCACCTGGGGCAGGGTGATAAACGGCCCGCCATCTTGGGGCCAGCATTTGAGAATAGGGAGTGTGTCCAATGAAGGTGTTCCTGTCTCGATAATCTCTTGCACCGGCGCGCGCTTCACCTTGCGGGGTTTCAGTCCGGTTGCCCGTAATGCCTGGAGTAAATCCAAGCCACGGGTCAGCGCGCCCTTGGCATTATCAGGTGGGCGTAAGTCGATTAGCCGGGTTAAGTTCGCAGTAAGTTCGTCCAGGTGGTCAGTGTGTAAGGCCCAGGCCATGCGCTCCGCGCTGCCAAACATATTGACTAACACCGGTAATGCCTTGCCGGGCATAATACTGCCTTGGACATTCTCAAAGAGCAGCGCTTTGTTCTGGTCGCCCGGTCCTTTGCTGATGCGGTCAACAATTTCTGTAATTTCCAACTCCGCTGCTACAGGTTGGGTAATGCGGCGTAATTGGCCTTTTTCTTCTAACAGGTTTATAAAATCTTGTAATGTGTTGGTTTTCATAGGTTCCGTCTCTGTGGCCGGTCCTTATCTCCACGTACATATCCGGCGTTCCAGGGTGTCCACGCCGGCGTATAAGCCGAATCCCAGTAAGCTCATGGCTACAATCCCGGCGTACATTGCCGGGTAGTTAAACAGCGTGCTGCCGTTGAGGTAGATATAGTACCCCAGGCCATACTGGGTCGCGAACAACTCCGCTATGTAGAGTACTGCCACTGCTGTGCCGATAGACTGACGAATGGCAGTGAGGATAGCCGGTAAACTGGCAGGCAGATAGACAAAGCGAAAGAGTGCCCGGCGTCCTGCGCCTAGGCTGCGCACACTCAGGAGCAATTCCGGCGTTATTCCGGCGGCACTATCCCGAACTAAAACCAGGATTTGGAAGAAGAGGATCAGCGTGATGATTGTAATTTTGGGTAGGTCACCGACCCCCAGGAACAACAGCACGATGGGGACAAAGACGACTTTAGGGATGGGGTATAGAAGATAGATAAAGGGCGAAACTATGCGATTCAGGAGCGCACTTTGTCCCAAGATCAAGCCCGCCGGGGCAGCCAGGACAATTGCCATACCGATGCTTAGGATTACGCGGTAGAGGCTGACCAGGAAATGCCGGCCTAATTCGTCGGGGATGGCCCGGAAGAAGGTGCTGAACACCGTGACTGGTGGGGGGAGTATGGGCCGTTGTATGAACCTGGCGGCTCCTTCCCATAGTAAGATCAATACTATCAGGGCCGGTAAAATATCACGCTGTTTCGGTCTCAAATAGCATCTCCAGTGCGTTCCGGGTCTCTCGTGTACCCTCTATCTCCGCCGTTTTCTCAAAAGTCCACAGCCTTTGGACCAGCATCCGCAAGATCGCCGGGTTAACCCGGTGGAGTTCTGAGATCTGGTGCCGCCAATGTTGCCGGACGGCCAGGTTATCGTGCATATAGAGTTCCACCGCGATACGGGCCGGATCGGTGCGCCCTGGGGGGAAGGCTAACATCTCCCCATATTCGTTGGCTGCAATCGCGAAGTAGAATGAGAGGAGCGGCTGGATCAGGCGTTGTATCTTTTCCCATGCCGGGCTGGTCTCCCGTGCCAAGGCAAAGAAGGCCAGGTAGTAGGTAGCCGCGCGGTTATAGTCAAAACGGAAGAAGTTCGCGCCGGCCGTCGCGGCACAATAACTGGCCAGGTACCATTCGAGATCCATAGTACTGGCTCCTGGCTCCCCGTCATCCAGGAGATCGCATATCATACGGGCGGCTTTTAGGAAGTAAATACGTGCTTGCTCGAAGTCGGTAGTGCGGATTCTAAGTCCTGCGCCGTTTAGCTCGGCGGCTCGTATCAATGTTGGTTCTTCGTCTAAGTCTAATGCTTCCAGGTCTTGGAAGATAATATCTAGCTCCGGCTCTTCTTTCAAATTACAGGTGCCGCTGATGCCCAATGTCTCGGCCATAAACTGGGGGGATTCAGCACAGATTTTCTCCGCAATCTCTGCCAGCCTTTCGACCCGAGCTTGCTGATCCAAGGTGCCAAAGAGCAAGGAGGCTAATAAACTCGGCTTAATAGGTAAGTTCTTGCGCATAAAGAGCGCGATATAGCCACTCTCGCAGTAATCGACAAAGGTCTGTGCCTGGATATTGGCTTTGAGCGTCAGTGGGTCCAGTTGCCAGGATTGGGGGTGGGGATCCAGTACATCAGTATAGCGCAGTAATTTCACAACCTCTTGCACCTCTTCCCGGGTGCGGAGCACGTTTTCCGCGTCATATTGCGCCTTAAGCTGGAGGACGGCCTGATCCAAAGTGTAGATGTCCGGGGCTTGTGATAAGAGTTGGTGGAGGTCGCGCAAAATCCCGCTACGAGTGTGGGGGTCCATAAGTCGCAATCCCACATTGGTTAAGGCCACCCGGTATTCAAAGGTAGCTTCTTCCTCCAGTTGCTTGCGACGTTCGGCCCGCAAGGTCACTAACAATGTTTTCTCTTCCAACTGTACATCCACCAAATCTGATTGGCCTTCTACGAAGTCGCGGAATTGTTGGTAGCCCATATCGGCTTCATTAAAAGTGGGGTCTAGTTTGAGCATCATCACTTTCAGGGCACTGGCATTGACATCTTGGCCCGCGACTTGCGGGATAAGGGTGTGCATCGCATCCACTAATAACTGCCGGGCGCGTTCCAAGCGGTATACGGCGGTCCGGGTATCGGGTTCGATAAGAGTATCATAGAGGATAAAGTGGTCACAGGCTTTCACCAAGACCTCACTGGTAGATTGCCTTAATCCGATGCCGACAACCCGTTTGCCATAGGCCCGGAGCTTCCGGGCCACCGCGCTAAAGTCACTGTCACCGGTAACCAGTACAAAGGTCTCGATTTCTGGATGGGTGAAAGCGGTCTCCAAGGCGTCTACGACCATCTGGATATCCGCCGCATTTTTGCGATGGCGACTGCTGAAGCGGAAGAGCTGCGTCAGTTCGAATGAGTGCTCAATAAGGTCTTGTTGGTACTGGCTGAATCCGGTCCAATCGCAATATGCCTTTCTGACCGCTATGCGTCCCCAGCGTTCGGCAGCTTCCATTATGGCGTTTAAGTCACACTTGCCATAAGTCTGTTCCGCCGATAGCGCTATATTCTCAAAGTCCACATATACCGCCACCTGTTTTTCCATCGTTCCCCCCCCTTGTATAGTTTGGTTAACCGGTTTACTTTCAGTATAGCCCAACTTATAATAAGGGTCAAAAAGTTGTGTTGGACGAGGCGAATCTTGGGGGGGAGTGCTTGGAATTTCACTAAATTCTGGTACGATGGTGATTAAGGTTTGTATTTTCTGGTGTGAATGTCATAAGGTGAGGAGGTGCTTATGGCACGTGTCGCTGTTTTTGCCGGATTAGTCGTTGATGAAACTGGAAAACCATTAGAAGTCGTTTCTGTGGGTAATGAAGCGCATTATGTATTGGATGATGCCGGATTCCTGCGCCATATTCCTTCCGAGAGTATTGACCGTCAGGTGTTGGAGCTTATCCAGGAGCAGACATTGGAAAACCGCGAATTGGTAGTTGATAGTATGTTGCACTATATGGGGAGTGATGACCTCTTTACCAAAGCAACCGTAGAGGCTTCCCTCAATCAGATGGGGGATGAGATGGCCCAATTACTGGATCAGGGTTTGCCTGATGATGCGCGCACATGGCTAGGTTTGATGGGTTTCAAGGTTGTTGTGAATGTACATGGTGAGATCGTAGATATTAATACTCCGGGAGTGGGCACGCCTGATGAATAACAACAGTAGGTGTAAAATGAAGCGAATTTGTGTTTTTTGTGGTTCCAGTCC
>JAFGKB010000230.1 GCA_016928755.1 Anaerolineae bacterium
GCAATGTGACCGGGATCGACCTTCAAGGTCTCGCCGCTCTGGAGATCGTATTCGCGGACCTCACCAGGTAATTCAAGGAAGACAGTGCCCGGCCCGCTAAGCTCCTGTAGGATAAATCCCTCACCACCAAACAATCCGGCCCCTAACTTCTTGCGGAAGTGCATCTTCATCTCTACTGAGGACTCGGCGCACATAAACGCATCCTTCTGGCAGATCAACCTTTGGCCGGCTTCCAGTTTAAAATCCAAGACCTTCCCCGGTGCTTCTGGGGTGAAGACGACTAATACTTCGGGATCTTGGCTGGTATAAGTGGTCATAAAGAGGGATTCCCCGGCCAACTTGCGTCCTAATGCCTTCCCTAGTCCGCCCTTAGTTCCGGTTTTCATATCGACATTACCCTTCATCCAGGCCATGCCCCCCGACTCGGTATACATTGATTCCCCTTGGGTTAGGTAAACATCCAAGGTCTGCATCACAGTTCCGTGAATTTCGTATCGCATTACATCCTCCTTTACTAACTTAGTGTATGAATTACAATTAAGGAAACTAGCTTGTATTATAGCATGTATATTGTTAAAGACTACAGAAGTCTGTAGGTTGTAGTCTGGTCTAAACCCATGTTAATGTTAGTATTGTTGCCTTGGCAAGTGCAGCTTAAGACTTTTGTAACCTATCCCGATACCGAATTGCCAGAAACGCAGTTAGATAGATAATATAAGGAAATAGTGGGTACGTTCCAGTTGAGGTGAAAATGAGATGAGTTCAGTTGAACAGTCAGAGCTTCGTAATAGTTTGCAGAGTCGTCGTACTGAGATAGCCGATAAATGGTATACAATGGTGAGCCAGGTTTCCCCATTGCCTATTGAGTCCGGCAAAGTCAGAGTGCACCTAGCCCTTCTTACCGATCAGTTTTTGGAATTGCTTGTGGCTGAGACGTTTGAGTGTGATGTGGCCCGTGATATTGGTGCGAACCTATACGCGCTAGGGGATACTCAGCCGGAGGATATTGCCAAAATCCAACAGGGCTTGGCGGAACAAGTTACAGACACTTTGTCCGCTGTGCAAATAGCCGCACTCCAACCGCGTCTAATTGCTGTGCTGAGCGAAATGGCTATTGGCTTCCTGGCGGAAAAGTCCCGGCAGACCACGCGCTTTAACACTGCCGCCATTTCGAAGATGGGGCATGATTTGAAGACGCCCATTAATTCTATCACCGGTTTTTCCCGGGTGATGCTCAAGGGTATTGATGGCCCTATTACTGAGTTTCAGCAGCAAGACCTTACCTCGATTTACAATGCGGGTAAGCTATTGCTGGATATGATTAATGAGTTGACCCAGGTCAGGAAAAACGATGAAGAGAAACAGACCGTCCACCTTGAGACCTTTGATGCGGCAGCCCTATTTGGAGATGTTGTTACCACAGTACAGCCTCTTTTGGCTGAACAAGGGCATGTGCTTTCATTACGGATGGCCGGTGATCTCGGCGTTATGTATGGCCCGTTGTCCCAGGTGCGTTGGATTGTCATCAGTATGTTGCTCCATGCAGTCCGCGATATGGAGCCTGGTACTCTCTGGCTATCGGCTTCCCGTGAAATGGTCCGTGGGAAGGATTGGCTTTTTGTGCAGGTTGCCCGGAATGCTGCGAGTTTGAGTGTTGAACTTGCCGGCCTTGAACCTCAAACCGAGGAAGCTATGCGCGAGAGTGCTAAGGATTTGGCAATGATAACCGGACAGCGCTTTTGCCAGGATTTGGGCGGGGATATTATGGTGGCCCAGGAAGACGCGGGGGGAGTTGCCCTTATCGCACGGATTCCGGCTAAAATCGTTATTGAGGATAGTGTATGATTGTTATTGTAGGCGCGGGTCCGGCTGGACTGACTACGGCTTATTATGCACAACAGCGGGGCTTACCTTACCAGGTATTGGAGAAACATACTATAGGTTACGCTTGGCGTAATCATTATGATAATTTACACTTAAACTCCCTCAAGGAACTCTCTGGGTTGCCGGGCTTTCCTATGCCTGATGCTTACCCGGCGTTCCCATCTGCGTCACAGTTTGTTGATTATCTCAAACAGTACGCCCAACACTTTAATCTCAATATTAAGACCGGTGTTACGGTGCGTAATGCTACCTATACCAATCAACATTGGGAGTTAGACACATCCAAGGGCATAGTACAATCTGATATTCTGGTTGTGGCTGCCGGCATCTGGAGTACGCCTAACATCCCTACCTTTGGTGGCGAGGAAGAGTTTGGCGGGAAAATCCTCCATTCTCGCGACTATCGTAACGCTGTGCCGTTCCTAGGTCACCGGGTCCTCGTTGTTGGCATCGGCAACTCTGGTTCTGATATTGCTGCCGATTTGGGCAAACACGGTGTCAAAGTCGCGGTCTCAATCCGCAACGGTGCTTACTTCGTTGAAAAAGCCGGTTCTTTCGAGGAAACACTTGCCTGGGTCGAGCGTATGCGGGCCTTACCGCGTGCCGAGGCTGAGGTTGAGATGTACAAATCAGTGTTGACTTTTGAGCATCTGGGCATTCCCAAACCAGAGGTCTCCCCCCTGGATTGCAATGCCGTGGTAGGGCTTATGTTGCCCAACGCTATTGAGGCCGGATTAGTTACCGTGTATCCTTGTATTGAACGTCTGGTAAAAGGTGGCGTGCGCTTTATAGATGGACGGGAAGAGCCTTTTGATACGATCATCCTGGCGACAGGTTTCCGTCCTACGGTGCATTTTGTGCATGATGCTGTGACGTTTGACTCTCGCGGGCAGCTATGTTTAAGCGATAACTGTCGCTCCACTAATAATCCCCATCTCTATTGTGTGGGGTTCAACTATCCTGTGACAGAGAATTTCCTCCATGCCGTTCAGAGGGAATCTCTTAAAGCTGTTGAGGCTATCGCTCTTGACTGCAATCGACTACAAGAGTCTTAACCGGCTTGTTGTCTGGCGAGAATCTCCACGCATTATTACGGAGATTCTCGCCCTGGCATAAGAGTGGGTTAAGACTCTTGTCCA
>JAFGKB010000231.1 GCA_016928755.1 Anaerolineae bacterium
CATAAACCTTGGTGAGAGACAAGTTAAAGGTCATGGAGCATAACGACTTCCCGTGGCGTGGTAACACGCTTATAAAAGCAATTGCCCGTTTCAGCGCATATGTCTGGCGCTGGAATGGTGACAGTGTGGGCCTCCGTCCATTTCTAGGACGTTACACGGCCCACATCGCCTTGCTCCTTATCTGCATGCTGTTGGTCTCTTTAGGCACTTGGCGCGGGTCTGTGGTACGCGCCTTCTCTCAAAACGTAGCCTTGGGACAGAGCAATCTATCTGCTGTGGAGGCCGTCTCCAACGTTGTAGCCCATCCCTATTACCGGGTCTCTTCGCAAGCCCGTGTGCCCCGGCGCGCTGAACCTAAAACCGCGATACCGGAGCGACCCCGTCTGGAAATTATTACCCACGTTGTTCAGGTAGGGGAGACCGCAGAAACTATCGCCGAGATTTATGGTTTGCAACCAACCACAATTATGTGGGCCAACCCTGAGCTTGAAAAATCCCCTGACCTGCTGCGTATTGGGCAAGTGTTGACCATTTTACCCCTGGATGGGGTTTACCACACTGTGGAAAATGGAGATACCCTTGAATCCTTGGCCGAGACCTATGAGGTTTCAGTTGAGAGTATTGTTGAGTGTTCCTTTAACACGGTTCGTAATGATGGTGCGTTGATGGTGGGGTCTAAGCTGGTCGTGCCTGGTGGCAGCAAGCCCTACGTCCAGCGCGATGTCACCACTTATGCCGGGCCGGTACCTGAAGATGTCACCGGTTCTGGACTATTCCGCTGGCCCGCTCCTGGGTTCCTTAGCCAGGGCTACTGGTACGGCCACCGGGCCATTGACATTGCCGACAGTGTGGGCGCGGCAATAGTGGCCTCCGATGATGGCTATGTGAGTTTCGCCGGTTGGACAGATGTTGGCTACGGTTACCTAATCGTTCTAGACCATTCTAATGGTTATAAGACCTTCTATGCACATCTAAGCAATATCTTTGTCTTTGAAGGTCAGACCGTCACTGCGGGTGAGGTTATCGGCGCGATGGGGAGTACCGGGAACTCAACCGGGCCACACCTCCATTTTGAACTGCGTTATAACGGTTATCCTACAAACCCCTTAATCTATTTACCATAAACATCACCTCTATCAGGTGCTATTCAGCGGGCTGAGAAGCCCGCTTTTTCTATGTCTGGAGCGCAGGCCTATCTTGTCTGCATTCCGTATCTAGCCCGTATTGGGAGGAGAATTTATAATGTTAATTACTCTTGAAAGAGCCTGTGCCCTTTATGGCGCGGCAGACAGCGTCCATGACTTTGACCATATCACCCGCGTCTTATCTCTGGCCGAGCATATCGCAGAGGTTGAGGGTGCCGACCTCAGCATCGTCCATACTGCCGCTTTACTTCACGATTGGGGCCGTGCCGAGGCTGAGTCCCAGGGACTCGACCATGCTGCTTTTGCCGCGCGGCGTGCTGGAGAGTTATTAGTCGGTGAGCCGGCAGATTGGGTCGCCGCGGTTGTCCACGCCATCGCCGCTCATCGCTTCCGCACCTTGCCCCAACCGGCCACATTGGAGGCCCAGGTACTCTTTGATGCAGATAAGCTGGATGCTATTGGGGCTATTGGGATTGCCCGTGCCTTTGCCTATGGCGGCGCGCACAACCAACGTCTCTGGGCCGACCGGGATTCTGTAGACTTGGCTGACTGGGAGACCAATGGAGATGACACCGCTAACCACACCCCGGTACACGAGTTTGTGGTGAAACTCTCACGGCTAAAAGACCGGCTCTTTACTGCGGAGGGTCGCCGTATCGCGGCAGACCGCCACCGGTATATGGAAACCTTTTTCCGGCGGCTAGATGCGGAAGTTCGTGGTGAATTGTAAATAAAAAAAGACCTGCCCGGTTTTCTTAAACCAGGCAGGTCTGGGGAGTTTCTTTTAAGTCTCTCTCTGCCGCAAATGCGGGTAGAGCAGTACCTCACGGATGGTGCGCTGGTCCGTGAACAACATTGCCAGCCTGTCAATCCCTACACCTAGTCCCCCATTCGGCGGCATTCCGTACTTCAGTGCGCGTAGGTAGTCCTCATCCATTGGTTGCGCTTCTTCATCCCCGGCTTCATAGGCCCGCCCCTGCTGGTAGAATCGTTTTTCCTGCTCAAAAGGATCATTCAACTCCGAAAATGCATTGGCCAACTCCATCCCCCCCACAAACAACTCGAAACGCTCCACATGGGTGGGATCATCCAGCTTCAGCTTTGCCAATGGTGAGATCTCCACCGGGTAATCGTGGACAAAAGTCGGCTGGATCAAGGTCGGTTCTACCTCGGATAGCAAATTGTCAATCAGATGCCCCCAGGTCGCCTTATCCGCCGCATCGTATCCCTTACTTCGCATCGTGGCCCGGAGTGCGTCTACATCGGGGAAATCCATATAATCAATACCGGTATGCTCCTGGATCAACGTCCGCATGGGGACTCTGCGCCAAGGTGGGGTGAGATCAATCTCGTTGCCCTGATACGTGAGCGTTTGAGTCCCCAGGACTTTCTGGGCTGCATAAGATACCATTTGCTCGGTGGTCTCCATCATACCCGCCAGGTCGTTATAGGCACAGTAAAGCTCTAACTGGGTGAACTCTGGGTTGTGTTTATAGGAAACGCCCTCATTACGGAAGTCCCGCCCGATTTCATAGACGCGCTCGTACATTCCCACCAATAGCCGTTTGAGATATAACTCGAACGAAATGCGCAGGTAAAGGTTTTGCTTAAGCTGGTTGTGGTGCGTCACAAAGGGCCGGGCTGCTGCGCCGCCGTAAATCGGCTGTAACACCGGGGTCTCAACCTCCAGATAATCTTCGTTATCCAGCCAGGTGCGCAGCGCACTAATCATCCGGGAGCGGGTCTTAAAAACCTCGCGGATCTCACTATTAACGGCCAGGTCTGCGTAACGTTGCCGGTAACGTTCTTCCGTATCGGAGAAAGCCGCATAACGGGTCACCTCGCCATCCTTCTCATATTCCTTGGGATAGGGTAGGGGCGTAATGGACTTGGACAGCATTTGTAGCATCTGCACTTGCACACTAACTTCACCGGTTCGGGTCCGTACCAGTGGCCCGCTGGCCTCCACAAAATCCCCTAGATCGAACCCCTTCTTAAAGAGGCTATAGGTCTCTTCTCCCAGGTCGTCGCGCCGGATAAAGAGTTGTAACTTTGTGTCTGTATCCTCAATATGGGCAAAAGCAATCTTTCCCATAACCCGGATACTGACCAACCGTCCTGCCACTGTCACCTCTGGTGGGGGTGTTTCGTTAGCCTCGGCCTTCTCATATGCCGTCACTGCGGCTTGATTGGTATGGGTGCGGTGGGACTTTATCGGATACGGATTAACGCCGGCATCCTGTAATAATTGCATCTTCTCAACCCGTTGTTGTTCTAGTTCATTCAGTTCCATAGTGTACTCCTTTTTGTTGTCGCTCTAACGTATTTTACCATAATAACGTTTCTAAAACTCCCAACCTGAACCTAACAAAACAAGCCCATACGCACTGTATGGGCTTGTTAATAAATCGAGCTAAATTAATGGATCTCTAAAATCGTAAAAACGATGTCCCCATCTGGTGCTTGGACAATTGCTTGTTCTCCCACCCGCTTGCCTAGCAGAACTTTGCCCAGGGGCGACTCATTCGAGATTTTACCTTGCATGGGCGATGCTTCCGCCGATCCCACGAGCTTATAATTCTCAGGCTCAGGACTGCCGTCCTCTTGGACGACGATACTACTGCCTAACGTAACCACATCATTCTGTCGCTCTTCCTCGTTAATCAGTGTGGCATATCGTAATTGCTGTTCCAGATTGTAAATCCGGCCTTCTAGGAATGA
>JAFGKB010000039.1 GCA_016928755.1 Anaerolineae bacterium
CAATCTCCAAAAAGCTCGTATAGCTAATGACCTTTTTGCCACTCGTTGGGCCGGTTTTAAGATGATGACGGCTATTATAGATTGTTTAGCAATGGTTAACCAGACCTTCTTCGCTAAATTCTGGGTCTCTAACCTGGAACCTGTAGCGCAATTATCCCTTAAGCCGGATGGTCTTCTGGATATGGTTGAGATTATATCCACATCAGGTGATCTGGCCTTAATACAGGAAACGGCGGAATCCCTGGTTGCGGCTACCCGGTCGTTGCTGCTTAATGAGCAGCACACTATTAAATGCTCTAATACGGTTGATGAGATCTTCGGGGGGTTCTATGCCGGCATCAAGGAATATGTGAACAAGATTCTATCGGCTTGTGAGAAGCGCAATATGGTCGCCGTGAGCTACGATGCGGCATATTTACAGAGTGATATGGCCAGTATGTTGGTCCATGCTGAGACCGGTGTCCAGTACACTGATTTTAATATTGTCAGTGAGTACCGCCGGCATTTTGACCAACTCCAATTCCCGGACCTTTCTGAGGTTATTGCTAAGGGTGACTTTGACGCAATCAAAGAACAGATACAGCTTTTTGATGAGCGCTCTCAAGAATACTTCGCTTGCAACTCGGTGGATATGAATGTTATAGAATCTATGGAGAGCTTAAAAGCGTTTATTGAGCGAAAACCGTAAAAAAGAAGGTGCAACGCACTTTCTTAAGTGCGTTGCACCTTATAACCCCACCTTTTCAGCCGGCTTGAGACCCTTTTTTCGTTAGTAACTGTCCTGCAACTATAACCAGCATAAACAATATGCCATAAATGATGTAGCGGGTATTATTGCTCGCTTCGGCTTCAAATGCCCCAATATCACAGCCCTTTCCCTGGGGGCGTGGGTTTCCTTGTTGGTCTGTCTTCACAACACAGGCATTTTTCGGTGCCGCATCAATTGCCGGGCTGTCAGGATGGAGTGTATAAATCTGTATATCGTTGTCGGTGGCTTCTTCCATTACTAGTAGGGGGTCACCAGAGTATAGAGCTTCACAGTTTCCATGTTTTACCAGATTATGGCTGTTACCTACTACTGTTGCGTGGTCCCCTAAGAAACAGTCGGTAGTGTTATATTTGCTAGGCTGAATTGTGTTATTGGCGATTAGTGTGTTAGTGTAGTTTAATTGCCCGCGTATAACTTCTTTTTCTCGTGTGCCTCTAACGTAAATTCCCCCGGCGTTATTGGCACTGTTATAGATAATCGTGCTATGGATAAACTTCCCTCTACCGTTGAGATATATTCCTCCGCCGTTATTGGTGGTGCTGTTATCACTGACGGTGCTGTTGATAAGCTCCAAAGTTCCCTGGCACGCGACATGTACACCGCCCCCTTTTCCCCGGGCGGTATTATTGCTGATGAGCGTGTTGGTAAGCGTGGCGACCCCTTCCATAATCTTAATTCCCCCACCGGTATTGCATTCCAGGAACGTATCACCGCCGGTTGCTGTGTTGTGACTGATGATACTATTACTCACTGCCATTGTACGCTGGTTGAAAAGCCCACCGCCTGCGCTGGCGTGGTTGTGGTGGATGATGCAATCTTCTACTTTTACTATGCCTTCATTGCGGATCCCTCCGCCGGATTGGGGTGTTCCTGATGGATTGCCATGCCGGATTGTCATTGTCTTGATAGTGACCGCTGCTCCCTCTGAGATAAAAAAGACCCGGTCGTTAGCTTCCTCAATACTAGGACCGGCCTGTATTAGGGTTTTTTCTCTTCCTTGCCCTTGGATTGTGACATCTTTATTAACCATAATGCCTGATTCGGTATGGATAGCATCAGTTATATTGATAACATCACCGGCTGTTGTTGTGGGGGCGTCAATAGCTTCTTGAATAGTGGTGAAATCACAACCGGTATCACATACTGTTATCGTATCACCTAGAACTATATTGGCGGGTAGCAGGGTCAATAAGACTGTGGATAAAACAACATATAGAAAATGGGGGAACCTTTGTTTAAAGCCTTGCATCATCTCCTCCGGTGAAAAATTGGGATTTTGGACCTTTAGCCAAATACATCACCAGCATATCATAGGCTCAAGCGTAATACAATTGGTCATATGGGGGATTTTTTAGGAAGCGCGTTTACAAAATCTGAAAAACGTTATATAGTTGTTATAGAAGTATTCACTGTTTAGCCTACAGATAAAGATGTCCAAACACATATACCAAGAATTACGCAAAATAGCCCTGTTGACTGATTTACCGGAAGATGCCCTGGATTGTATAGCTAAAGTAGCCATCCGCCGTACCTACGCAAAAGGTGAAACTATCTTCCTTGCCGGTCAGCCATGCCAAGCCGTCTACCTCCTTGTCTCAGGTGACGTACTCATCTATCGCCTCTCACCGGAAGGCCGCCGCCAGATATTGGCCGAGTTACATCCTGGTCAGGCATTTAATACCGTTCCCCCCTTCCTGCCTGACCCCATTAGCGCTTCTAGTGCTGATGCCTTGACTCGTGTAGTACTTTACGCAATCCTCATCGAGGATTTCTTGCGGCTAGTAGAGCAGTGCCCGAAGTTATCAATGATCATTATGCAGGATTTTGCTGTGCGTCTCGCTCATTTGACCTCCTTGGTAGAGGACCTAGCCCTCTATTCAGTGCGCCAACGTATGGCCCGGTTCTTGTTGGACTCGGCTGCGGCCGGGAAAATGACCCAACGCTGGACCTATGATGACATCGCTGAGCGTTTAGGTTCGGTGCGGGATGTCGTCGGTCGCTGTCTGCGTGGTTTTGAGGAGCAAGGATTGCTACGCCGGGAACGTGGGCGTCTGGTCTTGGTGGAGCGGGAGCGATTGGAAGAGATAGCCCTTAAAGATATCTAAAAATAAGACTTTTGTCTGAGATAGGATAACGCCTTTCTGTTACGCTTTAAGTGTATGAAGAAAGGTGTTTTATTTTTATTATGGAAGCTTTAATTCTACCGGAGATTGACTTTGCAAAATGCACTTGTTGTGGGGTATGCGAAATCCTATGTCCTGAACATGCCATTGAAGTGCAGGATACCGGGCCGGTTTTTATCCGGCCACAAGCCTGTATTTATTGTGGTTTATGTGAGAGTAGCTGTCCTGAGCACGCTGTGATTTTGCGATATGCCATTGTCTGGGAGGATTTGAGCTAATTAGAGAGAGGGAGGTTTGTATGTCTATGTTCTGTTATCAGTGTCAGGAAGCTGCCAAGAATACCGGTTGTACGGTACAGGGGGTATGTGGTAAGCCCCCAGAAGTGGCACATTTACAAGACTTGTTGGTCTGGTTGCTCAAAGGGATATCCTTTTGGGGTGTAAACGGCCGTAAACTAGGTGTTTCCTCTCCTGAAGCGGACCTCTTTGTAGCGAAGGCCCTTTTTGCTACGATCACCAATGCTAATTTTGATCCTGAGCGCTTTAGTCAGCTCGTCGCCGAGGCTATTCAATTGCGTGATGCCTTGCGTGCCGAGGCCCAGGCTGCTTGTGAGGTTCAGCATAAGACCCCGTGTAGTGCGGATCTGCCCGAGGTGGCGACCTGGGTTCCGAAGTCTTATGCTGCCCAGACTCTCGATTTTAAGGGCCAATTAGTAGGAGTGCTTGCTGACCCGGACTTGGATGCGGATATTCGCTCACTGCGTGAGTTGTTGATCTATGGCCTCAAGGGGCTGGCGGCTTATACCGACCATGCCTATGTTCTGGAACACTATAACGATGCGTTGTTAGCGTTCTTGCAGGAGGCTTTGCTGGCGACGACTGATGATACTCTCGGTGCTGAGGCGTTGGTAGGTTTAGTGCTTAAGGCCGGTGAGATGGGCGTGGAGGCGATGCGCTTGTTGGATGAGGCAAATACCAGTACTTATGGTCATCCTGAGCCTACGCAGGTTAACATTGGTGTCCGTCCTGGCCCGGGTATCTTGGTCAGTGGTCATGATTTGCGTGACCTTGAGGAACTCTTGGAACAGACTCAGGGAACCGGTATCAATATCTATACTCATGGTGAGATGTTGCCGGCCAATGCTTACCCGGCTTTTAAAAAGTACGATCACTTTGTGGGGAACTACGGCGGCTCATGGTGGCACCAGCGTGAGGAATTTGAGTCGTTTGGTGGCGCTATCTTGTTGACAACTAACTGCCTTGTTCCACCCAAGGACAGCTATACAGACCGGCTTTTTACAACCGGGATGGTTGGTTGGCCAGATATTCCTTATATCCCTGATCGTGAGGCCGGCAAACAAAAGGACTTCAGTGCTGTGATTGCCAGGGCTAAAGAGTGCGATGCTCCAGAAGCCTTGGAGGAGGGCACGATTCCTATTGGCTTTGCCCGCAATGCGGTGATGTCAGTAGCCGATAAGGTGATTGCTGCGGTACAAGATGGTGCGATTAAGCGTTTTGTCGTGATGGCCGGTTGTGATGGCCGTCATAAGTCCCGCAACTACTATACCGAAATCGCCGAACAGTTGCCTGCTGACCATGTTATTCTTACCGCCGGCTGTGCCAAATACCGCTACAATAAACTTGACCTGGGCGACATCGGGGGGATTCCCCGGATATTGGATGCCGGGCAATGTAATGACTCCTATTCATTGGCCTACATTGCTTTACAACTTAAAGAAGCATTGGGCTTGGATGATATTAATGACTTGCCTATCTCCTACGACATCGCCTGGTATGAACAGAAGGCCATTATCGTATTGTTGGCGTTGCTTTATTTAGGTGTGAAGCACATCCGCTTAGGACCGACCCTACCGGCATTCTTGTCCCCCGGTGTTGTGGATGTGTTGGTCAAGAACTTTGATATTATGCCTATTACCACTGTGGAAGAAGACTTGGCCGCGATTATGGTTGGAAAGTAGGTGTTGCATTATGGCTGAAGTTGAAATTCATCTCTATGGTAAGTTACGCCGCCTGGTTCCTGAATCCCGTGCTACAGAAGAGACCGTTATTCATACTGCCCCGTGCCCTGGGGAAAGTGTTATAAGCTTACTTATGCGGATAGGCGTACCGCTTGAGGAGCTTTACCATATCTTTCTTAACGGTACTTTGCTCTATACCCATAATACTATGGCTCCCTGGTTGCGCTATCCCCAGGCCCAGGATGATGTGTGGAACTGGGAATCTGATGTACCTGTGAAGTCCGGTGATCGTCTGGGCCTCTTTGGTCAGGACATGGCGACCCTGGTGGTGTAAAAGTTTAATTGTGAGAGGAGATTTAATACATGGAAATTATCAATGCATTAGACAAAGCCGATATACCCAACGCTCATGGTATCAGTGCTAAGGAGCTACACAGTACTGAGCATGTTCAAACTGTTATGATTACGTTGCAACCAGGGGAAGGGCTTAAGTTACACCTTACCCCGGTGGATGTTTTCTTCTATGTACTTGAGGGGGCCGGGATGGTGGAGATTGGTGGGGAACAGAAACCGGTTCAAAAAGACCAGCTTATCGTCAGTCCCGCGCGTATTCCCCATCGCCTGTGGAATGATAACGCTGTCGTTTTCCGTTTCTTGGTCGTCAAGACCCCGCGTCAAAAAGAAAAGACCCGGCTTTTATAGAGAGGAGTAAACTATGCCAGCAAGTCCCATAGTACCTATAGTTGTAACGTTCTTGCATGATCTATTCACCGCC
>JAFGKB010000232.1 GCA_016928755.1 Anaerolineae bacterium
ATTGCTAATAAGATGGGATTGGCTTACTATACATTGGACGACATACGGGACACCGGGCGTGTTATGGCCCAGGTTCCGCGCACACAATGCTCCACGATGTTGGATTTTGCTTGTCTGCGCGGGGCAACCTTGGAAGAAGACCTGAGACTACGCGACTTTACAATTAATGCGCTGGCGATGACTCTGGACGGTCAGATTGTGGATCCCACAAACGGGCAACAAGACCTACGGGAGCATAAAATCCGCCAGACAAGCGAGCAGAGTTTTCCCAATGACCCGGTTCGGTTATTACGGGCAATCCGGCAAGCCGGACAACTAAAATTTGAGATAGAGACAGAGACCGAAAAAGCATTGCGCCACTATGCTAAACGCATAACAGAACCCGCACCAGAACGTATCCGGGAAGAACTTATGAAAATACTGCATCTCTCGGATAGTGCCGGTACTTTAGAAAAAACAGAAGACTATGGAATATTATCACAAATTATCCCCGAAGTAACTGAGTTAAAGACCATATCCCAATCCTGGCCCCACCATTATGATAATGTATGGGAACACACAATGGCAGCGGTAACAGCATTAGAAATCATAGGCATAATGCTAAAAGGACACACACCAGCCCCTCACAAATTCCGCTATGTCCCTGTCCCTAACTGGGCTTGGGGAATTTTAGAGAGCACACTCACCCCCATGCAAGCACCGCTCTTTGAATACCTCAATTACGAACTTAATCCTGATGTCACCCGTGAGGATTTGCTCAAATGGGGTGCCCTTTTCCACGATATCGGTAAAGCAACAACCCGCACTGTAGACGAAAAGGGTCTCACACACTTCAAAGGACACGATAAAGAGGGTGCCATAAAAACCGGGGAACGGCTCAGTGCCTTGCGCTTTTCCAACAAAGCCATAACATTTGTGACTACATTAGTCAGCAACCATATGCGCCTCATCAGTTTAGAAAAAGGCCCGTTAACCAAGAGAGCCATCTATCGCTTTTACCGGGATACAGAAGAAGTAGGAACCGGTATTATATTGCTCGCCTTAGCCGATACATTGGCAGTATGGGGCAGAAATCTAAGGGTCAACAGGTGGGAAAATCTATTGAAAATCGCCGAAGTTTTACTCAACCATTACTTCTACCAACACGAACAGACGATAGCTCCCCCGCCCTTACTTACCGGGTATGACCTGTTGGATATAGGAATTCCACAAGGCCCAGAGATGGGGCGGCTGCTGGAAAAACTCCAGGAAGCCCAAGCCATTGGAGAGGTGGACTCTTACGAGAAAGCCATTGCATTTATCAAAGACCAAAGCTCAACCAAACCACTGTTGCCCGAATAAAACGCCAAGGTATAATCAGGATGCTATGAGACTTATGCATAAAAATAATGCCACACCGAAACTCGCAACTGGAGTGACCAGGATAACGCTCTTACTCTTGAGCTGTATGTTTTGTATACACTTGATGGCTTGCCAACCGGAAGAGCCAATTCCAACCCCTACCCCAACTCGCACACCTATCCTCCCCACGGCTACCCCCACACCAACAGCGACGCCAACCCCCACGCCGACACCCACTCCCACACTCCCCCCCAACCTGATACTACAACCGGAAGCAACGATAGCAGAGACAGTGCCAGCACTGCCTACAGACCTTTATTTCCGTAGGGATGGAGAAATCTGGTATTGGCCGGCGGAAGGAAATATAGCCGACTACATCCCGGTTTCAGAAATGGCAGAAGGCGAACAAGTACTCGATTATTATCTCTCGGCAGGTGGACAATTCATCGCCTACCTAACCTCCGGTAATGCCTTCTACGTCCTAGATCATCCGGCCTGGGAACACACGTTTATACCCACTTCCGGGTATCTCGTAAAAGAGGACAAAGCTTCTTTTGGTCTGACGGCTGACGGGCGTTACCTAATCTATATTGCCTGGGGAGTACAACCAACAACAGAAGTATTAAGTCCTACGGTTGAAGCCGGTACAGTGCTCGCCATCGACGTCAATACACCTCTAAAACGGCAATTAGTTTTGGGAACTTGCCAAGAAGATGCAGCAGCCAACCCACCACGTTTGTGTGAAGGTCCAATTATCTCTCCAGATGGAACAAAAATTATATTTATGGATGCCCGCGGATTATGGTTGGCAAAGTTACCGGAAGGGGAAGCGACTTTATTAGCCAAGTATCAAGAAGAAGGCACGGCCTGGCACTTTTTAGAGTGGTCACCGGATGGTCAAACACTATTGATAGCTACCCAGGAAAACAGTACCATAATCTTGAGTACGGTCCGGTTACTTGAAGTAACAAAGCGCGATGAGAAAGACCAAGAGTATAACGTCATAGAAGCCCAAATAGAACCGTTACCGGAGGCCAGTTGTAAGGACAATTGTAGTCTGGAAGCAAGCTGGGGACCTAAAGGAATATGGCTCAACAAAACCTTTGAACCGGCTTTTGAAAGCCAGCTTATACTCATTGGAATTTCACCAGAAGGCACATCACAAATCATACAGCGCAAAGCAGATGCCGATTTTGGACCATTGCAAGCATCCCAGATACAGGCTTTACCCGATGGGAGAGTTGCGTTTATACACCAACGCTGTGCAGGATGTGAAGGCCCCGGCTCTGGTATTTATATCTTGGAAACCGATAACACCCTCCATCCGGTAGCCCTGCTACCCTGGGATGGCGGTCAAATTCAGTGGAGTTTAAGTTTAAATGGTAATACATTCTTGTATTTTGACCCTGCGCTGAATCCAACTTGGCTAGGACACCTTGATAGTTATGAGCTATGGGATATAACAACCCTGCTCGACAAAGCTGGAGATTTTAAATGGGCACCGGCAGCTCAGATTCAGGAACAAGAAGAGCAACCATGAGTGATATAGAAAGACATATTTTTTATGCTCGTCTATGGGGTATACTAATTCCTACGATTCTCATCGGGTTGCTATTCACAGGATGCCAACCCCCACCCGAACCGCCACGCCGTGTGACCCTTGTTGTTGACGATAAAACACAAGCGGTGGAAACGGAACAAGATACGGTGCGGGACGTTCTGATTGAGAACCAGGTTACGCTTATGGGACTAGACCGCGTAACACCGCCAGAGACTACAAAAATCCGCGACGGGCTAACGATTAGTGTAACTCGGGTATTGCAGCGTTTTGAGACTTTTACAGAGACGGTTCCCTTTGAACGCCGAGTGGTGCGCGATGCGAGTATTCCCGAAGGTGAGGTCCGGCTACTCCAAGCCGGTCGGGAAGGGATACGGGAATATGTATACCAAATCACCTTGGAGAATAATATCGAGGTCGAGCGCGCCTTAATCCGGGAAGCATTTGCACAGCCACCAGAAGACGAGGTGCAATTAGTTGGTACTCGCATCCGCATCCAGACAACCCCTATCACCGGCACACTGGCATATTTGAATAAACAGGATGCCTGGCTAATCCGAAAAAGTAACGCTACCCGCAGACGTTTAACGACATTTGGGAATTTGGATGGGCGGGTTTTCACACTAAGCGGCGACAAAACGCAACTTCTCTTCACCCGTACCAGTACCGAGACCGAACATATCAATGAACTCTGGTGGATTAATACAACAGAGGCAGGGGCTGTTCCAATTTCGCTAGGAGTGTATGATATTCTATGGGCAGATTGGAAACCCAACAGTAACGACGAATTGGCATGGACAACTGCCGAAATCTCGGAGCAACCACCGGGATGGAGAGGGCAAAATGACCTTTATTTAGGTAGAATAAGCAGCCGGCGAACCCTGGTCGCATCAAGAGAAGTTATCAAACCAGAAGCGGGGGGGGGATATGGCTGGTGGGGAACGCGCTATACCTGGTCACCTGATGGAGAAGGGTTAGCCTACAGCCGCCCAGAAGAAGTGGGGACCGTCAATCTCCGCACGGGAACACTACAACCTTTACTCAACTTCCCGGCATACCGCACTTATAGCTCCTGGGCCTGGAATCCCCATATAGCCTGGTCCATTGATAACACTTTCATCACAACACTCTCCCATGGCACAGCACCCAACAACACAGCCCTGGAAGATAGCCCGGTTTTTGATCTTTGGACATTAGAAGCCACCGGTATGTATAGCGCGGAATTAGCCTCTGAAGTAGGGATGTGGGCAACTCCACAATATAATTCCCAGACAGGGGAATTAGTTTTTGGGCTGGCAAAAATACCGTATCAAAGTGATATTAGTGAATACACATTATGTATTATGGATCGTGATGGGACCAACCGGCAATGCATCTACCCAGATACAGAAGAGCGGGGCATAGCGCTTCCTGAATGGCATTGGTCACCCGACGGAACAGACATTATGTGTATCATACAAGGGGATTTATATCTCTACAGCCGGGAGGACAAGACGGCGGTCCGTCTTACTGATGAAGGGGGAATTACCCGGCTAGATTGGGAATAGCGCAATTTTTATCCTCTGGTATGGTATGGTATAATCATAAATGATTCAGTTATGCAAGGAGCCACCTATGCACATCTTAATTACTGGGGCAACCGGATTTGTCGGTACCCATTTGCGCCATTATCTTCTAAACAAGACAGATTGGACTATTACAGGCACCGCCTTCCCAGACCGTCCACCGGAGTCTTGTAACCCACGGGAAAGCTGTGTCTCATTGGATGCCCGTGAAAAAGATAGCGTGTACACATTATTGGCCGAAACCCGCCCAGGAGCTATTATTCACTTAGCAGCCCAATCTCATGTCCCGACAGCTTATAAGGATCCGTGGGGAACCCTGGAAAACAATATTCAAGGGCAACTCAACTTGCTAGAAGCGTGCCTCGAGTTAGACCTGAAACCACGTTTTATAGTCATTGGGTCGGGAGAGGAATATGGTCGCGCCGGCATTGACAGCTTCCCATTAACGGAAAACCATCTACTACAGCCGGAAAACCCTTACAGCGTGAGTAAAGTAACCCAAGACATGTTGGGATACCAATATTTTATCAGCTATGATATTCCGGTCATTAGAATGCGACCCTTTAACCATGTGGGGCCAGGACAATCTCCGCGCTTTGTCTTACCGGCCTTTGCCAGCCAGGTAGCACGCATCGAAGCCGGAGAGCAAGAACCTGTACTGCGCGTAGGGAACCTCTCACCCGCTCGTGACTTTACTGACGTACGAGATGTAGTACGGGCCTATCATATGGCAATCGAAAAAGGCGAACCGGGTGAGGTTTATAACCTGGCCTCTGGTACCCCCTGTACCATACAATCCTTGGTTGATAAACTTCTCGAATTATCAACCGTTAAAATCCAGGTTGAGATCGACCCAGATCGCTACCGGCCTGCCGATGTCCCTGTAATTTATGGCAGTGCAGAAAAGTTCCAACGTGCAACAGGTTGGAAACCTGAAATACCCTTTAAACAAACTGTACAAGATGTATTAGAGGAGTGGCGGAGAAAGGTAAAAGCGTCACCCAACCCTTAAAAATTCACAATTAGGAGGGATTCTTCTTATGAGTAAACGCCGAGCATTAATTACCGGCATTACAGGACAGGATGGCTCATACCTGGCCGATTTTCTTTTGGAGCAGGGTTATGAAGTAATAGGTATGGTCCGCCGGACCAGTACAATCAACTTTGCCAGGATTCATCATATCCAGGACAAGATCACACTGGTCTCAGGTGACTTACTGGATCAAGGCTCAATTCTTGCAATTCTGCAGGAGTACAAACCCCAAGAAATCTATAACCTGGCTGCCCAATCTTTTGTACCGGCATCCTGGAAACAGCCCGTTTTTACCGGGGAAGTGACGGCCCTGGGGGTCACCCGTATGTTAGAGGGAATACGCACGGTAAATCCTGAGATTCGCTTCTACCAAGCCAGTTCATCGGAGATGTTTGGAAAAGTGCAGGAAGTCCCGCAAAAGGAAAGTACACCTTTCTACCCACGCTCCCCCTATGGGGTGGCAAAAGTTTATGGGCATTGGATAACCGTTAACTACCGGGAATCTTATGACTTATTCGCTTGTTCCGGTATCCTCTTCAACCACGAAAGCCCGCGCCGGGGGTTGGAATTTGTGACCCGTAAGATAACTTACAATGTCGCCAAGATTAAGCTAGGATTAAGCCAGCAACTGGCTCTTGGTAACCTGGATTCTAAGCGCGATTGGGGCTTCGCAGGGGACTATGTACGGGCTATGTGGCTGATGCTCCAACAAGATAGCCCTGATGACTACGTTGTAGGTACAGGGGAAACACATTCTGTAGAGGAACTATGTGAGACGGCCTTCTCTTATCTGGGCTTAGATTGGCACGACTATGTTATCCAAGACCCGCGCTTTATGCGACCGGCAGAAGTAGACTTATTAGTCTCTGATCCCGGTAAAGCCCGCCGCGTTTTAGGATGGGAGCCAGATGTCAGTTTCACAGAATTGATACAGATGATGGTGGATGCCGATTTAGCAACCTTGAAGAAAGAGCATAATTTGTAAACAGTGACATAGCTAAGGAGAAAATAAATGGGTAATATCAAATTTGGTACTGATGGATGGCGAGCACGAGTAGGGGAAGATTATACTTTCCCTAATGTCCGAAGGGTCTCACAAGCATTTGCAGACTATTTAAAAGCTCACAACCTGGCCGATAAGGGCGTTGTTGTTGGTTATGACCAACGATACCAATCCGAATACTTTGCGGAAGCTGCTGCCGAGGTCATGGCAGGAAATGGCATTTCTGTATGGCTCACAGATCACAACACCCCTACCCCAGTCATTAGCTATAGTGCCGTTGAACGTGAAACCGGTGGAGCCGTTAACATTACCGCGAGCCACAATCCACCGGTGGATAATGGCTTCAAAGTACGCGACCCGTACGGCGGCGCAATCGCGCCTGAAGGGTTAGAGGAGATTGAATCCTACATACCCGAAAGTACTGACGCCGTAAAACGTCTGGCCATTGGAGAGGCCGAAGAGAAAAGTTTAGTACGCCGCTGGGACCCGGACCCGGCTTACATAGATCACATTAGCAAACTGGTTGATTTGGAAAAATTACGCAACGCCGGTCTGAAAATCCTGGTAGAGCCTATGTGGGGCAATGGTTCAGGCTGGATTCCACGCTTATTAGGCGGTGGCAATAATACAATTTGGGAAATTCATGGGGGACGTAACCCAATATTCCCTGAAATGCAACGCCCAGAACCCATCCGCCCTAATATTGATGTGGCTTTGAAGCGCACAGTAGAGTTGGGCGCTGATGTCTTAGTCATCTTTGATGGTGATGCCGACCGGATGGGTATCGGCGATGAAAACGGCGAATATATCGACCAACTGCGGGCTTATGCTCTGTTAGCCTACTACCTCCTCGAAGTCCGTGGGGAACGTGGGCCAATTATCAAGACTATTTCCACAACCTCAATGCTCAACCGGCTAGGTGAGATATATGATGTCCCAGTCTACGAGACCGGGGTAGGGTTTAAATACGTGGCCCCCAAATTCCAGGAGACTAATGCTCTTATCGGTGGGGAAGAAAGCGGCGGGTACGCTTTTAGAGGGAACGTGCCGGAACGCGATGGTATCTTGGGCAATCTCTACTTCCTAGATTTTATGGTTCAGACCGGCAAATCTCCATCCCAATTAGTACAGACTCTATTTGATAAACTAGGACAATCATACTACTATGACCGCATTGATACCCGGTTTCCCTCACAGAAACGACCAGAGGCGAAAGCCCGACTCAATAAGATTAAGCCGGATACTTTGGCCGGTGTTCCGGTTAAGGATGTAATTACGGTTGATGGTTACAAATACGACTTGGGCGATAAGGGCTTTATGCTCATCCGGTTCTCCGGCACCGAACCCATTATCCGTGTTTACGGTGAGGTCACAGACCAAGATTTACTGGCACCACTGCTACAAAGTGGTCTGGAACTAGCAGGTTTAGCCTAAAAGCTAAAAAGTAAATAACTTCCACATTGAGGGCTTAAGCTAAACTCATTTTAAGCTTGATTTCTTAGAAGTTATTTATTGCTATTCCTACGCATAACACACACAATAGTTACACATAAAAAACGCTAAAAAGCGGTGGGTGTTTTATGACTCACCGCTTTTGGTATGCTTAAAGTTAGTGGTAACTCAATCGTAACCACCCTGAAATCCCTATTTACGTTCTCTCATGGTATGCTAAAAACCAGATGGAGGACAGTAATTATGCATTGGATTTTAACGGTTCCAGATAACTTCTCATTGAAACAGATGCTAAAACAGCCACAACCGCTGCTATTACCGCCTTTTGCCATTAACCAGCAGAACGGTGGATTAACACGTATTGAGCGACTGGCTTCCAAACACATCGTGGATTTGAATATATCCCAGACAGCTAAAGGTCTGTTATTAGAAACTGAAGAACGGTTAAATAGCAAAGAGCGGGAAGAGATTACGCGTAAAACCTGGCGACTACTGCGCCTTGGAGAAAACTTAACACCTTTCTTAGAACTTTCAGAACAACATCCTATGGTAAAAAGATTAGCGCAGCAAGGCATCCGTTGTATAAGAGGGACATCTATTTTCGAGGATATCATAAAAAGCTTAATTGTAACTCACTCTACCCAGGAATGGGGACGATACCGGGCCGCCTGGTTAGTTGAACGCTTAGGCGAACCGCTCCCGAGTAATCCTACTCGCCATGCATTTCCAATGCCAGACGAGATTCTCTGGGGCCGGCGGTTTGTAAAAGAGATGCTTGGTGAAGAAGTGGGGCAGGCTATTATCAACACCACAGAAGCATTTAAAGAAACCGGGGATGAGTTGGAAAGCATACCGGTTAAACAACTCAACATCGAAGAGCTAGAATCCTATCTAAACGACCATCTCAATCTGAACCAGGAAACATTAGGTTTGGTTATGTTATGTCTAGGCAAATATGATTATATCCCAGTGGATGAAACAGCACAGGAAAGAATTAGTCATGCCTGGTATAATAATAAACCAGTAAATCCTGGGCAAATCAGGACTATATTTAATACCTGGCAACCTTGGGGCGGACTGGTTTATTGGCTCTGGGCTTGGTCAAAGCCCTGGACAAACAGTATAGACAAGAAGCCGTACCACTCACCAGAGGAGCTTATAGTTCAGAACTTGCAGCCCTCCACAGAGAGCAAAGGAGCATTGCAAGATGGTAGTGTCAAAAACTGATTCAACTCAATCTCGACCTGAGACATTGAGTAATTTAAATCAACTGAAAACACTGATCCAGAAAAAACGCGCGAGCCTGGTCAATGGAAAATCCGATCCAGAATTGGCAGCGGAGCTGGATTATTGGATGACGATTGTCGAGAAGGTCCAACACCAGTTCGATCTTCAAAAGGATTCACGTTTAGAGCTACTTTATGATATTAGCCAACGGCTCAATGCTTCCCTGGATTGGAAAGAGACGCTCGAGGCAGTTATGGAAGCAGTTATTCAGCTTACAGGAGCAGAGCGCGGTATGCTGTTACTCCTGCAAGAAGAGACCAAGCAACTCGAAGTTATGCTTAAACAAAACGCCACCGGTGAAGACTTTACTGAAGAGGATATGAAGTTTAGTTACAGCATCGTGCAACAGGCATTGGAACAAGGAGAACCTGTGCTGACCACAAATGCCCAGGTGGACCCACGTTTCAAAGGCAGTGAGAGTATCATAGCCTATGGATTACGGTCTATACTTTGTACTCCGCTTATTGCGATGGGGACACCTATAGGTGTAATCTACTTGGATAACCGCGCGCAAGCCGGTATTTTTGGACAGGATGACCTGAATATGCTATCGGCTTTCGCGAATCAAGCGGCTATTGCATTGGATAATGCACACACCCACCACAAGACCGACCAAGAATTGACGAATAGAGTACGAGAGTTAACCTTATTGCAAGAGATGGCACGGGACCTGAACGCCGGCCTGAATTTTGAGCATGTAATGGAACGCAGTGTATCCTGGATGATTACGGCTGCGGGCGGTGAATCAGGAGCATTGGCCCTGGTATCCGAAGAAGGTATTCGTTGGGTCGCCAAAATCGGGGAAATAACACCCTTAAGCCATGTTGCCCAACAATGCTTGAATAACCGCCACCCGGTATCTGAGGCCGGCATCCTGGTTATCCCCTTGATGCGGGAGGAACGGCCAATAGGGATCTGTTACTTAAACACAGGTAAGGATCATTTTAGCACAAGACGGCTGGAATTTGTTATGCGTGTAGGAGATAATGCCGCCATAGCTGTCGAAAACGCACGTCTATATGAGGCATTACGCCAAGCAAACGAGGCGAAATCGGAATTTGTCTCCCTGGTCTCCCATGAACTACGGACACCGATGACGTCTATTCGTGGCTATGCCGATATGCTCAATAAGGGCATGATAGGAGAACTAGCACCGCAACAGAAGGAGTTTGTGGAGGCGATACAACGTAATGTCGATAGGATGCGAGTACTGGTTAGTGACCTACTGGATATCTCACGGATAGAGACCGGTCGGTTGAAGCTACAGCCACGCCCTATCACAATCAAGGAGACCCTTGATGATGCTTTACGTACTGTAGAACAACATATTCAAGAGAAGGAACAAGTTTTTATAGCCGATATATGGGAACATCTACCACGAGCCTATGCCGACCCGGACCGCATCACCCAGGTCTTTATCAACTTCCTAAGTAATGCCGCTAAATATACTCCCCATAAGGGAACTATTGCAGTACGGGCCTGGGTAAGCCCGGCAGAGCCGACGGTTATAAGATGTGCTATTGTAGATAGTGGAATCGGCATTAGCCCAGAAGACCAGCGCCATATGTTCAATAAGTTCTTCCGGTCTGATAATCCCGAAGTACGCGAGCAACCGGGAACAGGCTTGGGTTTAGCTATTACGAAGAATTTGGTAGAGATGCACGGTGGCCGGGTCTGGTTGGAAAGCGAGAAAGACAAAGGCAGCACGTTCTTCTTCACAGTTCCTATCGCGGTTCCTACTGCGGGGGAAATGTTATAATGTGGGACAGCTTATAGGCTGGAAAATATTGGAAAGACAAGGGGACATAGATAGTCTATGTCCCCTTGTCTTTTGTCACGCTTCACTTACAAGCCTCAATCACAACTTGATCGATATACATAGCCGCCGTGTCAGTATCGCCATCATTGAAGACACCCAAATATAGAATTACATTATTCCCGGCGAACCGTGACAAATCATAACTACGGGATTCCCACTGCTGCGCATTAGATACCCCCGAAAATTCGGTATCCAATGTAGGGCCGGACTCATCACGCAAACTAAGATACGCCCGGTCATCGGCATCTTCCCCACTAGCCACCGCGTATGCATAGTAACGCAGCATAATATCCACATTGGAAGGTAACGCTAACAGATGACTAACTGAAGAGTAACTCTCCTGCTCATCTTGAGTTACACCGGGCGGGATACCTACTTGTGCAGCAAAGCTGCCCTGGTATACCGGGTTATCCACACGGATTGCGCGATTATAGCTCCATCCATCCTCAGACTCAAAACCACTGGCTAATACCGTCCAACACTCCCCGCCGCCAGGGTTTCTCAGAATCAAGGGGAGATAAACTTGATGCATACCAGGAATAACATAAAAATTGGCTACTGATGACCAAGGCCCAATAAGCCCCACACCATCGACCGCCCGTACCTGCCAGTGATAAAGCCCGGTACCTAATGTACCGGTATGTGTGGTAGTAGAAACAGTGAGAGTCGCTGTATCTAACTTAAGTTGGTAATGTAGCGGCGAGCCATTATCATCTGGCCTTTGCCACTGGAAAACAACCGGGCCGGCGGTAAGGGTTATACCTTGAGTAGGTGTAATCAGAGTCGGAGTCAGAGGGGCGGTTACATCATAGGTAAATGTGAGCGCTGTAGTAGCTTGAGGTGTACCCGAAACGATCCCCTGTGCTTTGAGAATATATTCACCTTCCTCCATTTGCGCCGGCGATGGCAGCGGATAGAACCAAGAGTTAACTCCGGTAGCGGGAAACCAAAGATAGGCAAGAGACGTACTGCCACCCCACCGGGAACCATCCCATAAAGCCAAATCACGCTCTCGGATTACCTGGACTTCGACACTGGCTAACTGGGTACCCGTCGCCCAACCACTAAACGCAGGAATAGCACCATAATACCCACCAGCAAGAGGAGACGTAATCACCACTTGAACCGGAGTGACAATAGTAAAGGCCGCCGTTTCAGACCAAGCCCCAATATTATGAGCAGCGTCAACAGACCGAACACGCCAGCGATGCCCCCCAGAGCCAAGCGTCGTGGTGTAATGTATACTGGGGAAAGCCACACTAGCGGTATCAGGGTTTAGAACCATCTCCCCATCCAATTCTATATTATGGACCAAGGATGAACCAAAATCCAAGAGCGGTTGCCACGCAAATTGTACTGTGGAAGTCACTAGAGAAGCACCATCAGCCGGCATAAGCAAAACCGGAGCAAGCGGCGGGGTGGAATCCAGGGTAAAGGTCACAATAGCACTAGAGGGATCAAGACTATGGGTTCCAACAGCACGGGCACGAAGTGTAAAGGAACCATCGGCCAACCCAGGTAAAGGATAACTCCATGAAAGTGTGCCACTTGCCGTAATCCAAGTCATCTCCCCCCAAGTCGCGCCATTCCAGAATGCCCCATCGCTATCGCGCTCTACCTGGACTTCTATATGGTCTACATCGGCCCCATATGCGACACCTTCAAAAACAGGAGTATTGCTATACACACCACCGGCTTGGGGCGCGGTAATTTTTGTACTCACCAATGCACAGGTATCCAGGTAATCCAGAGAACGGGCCATAACCGCATAACGAGCATCTGCACGAATGACCTCAAAGGGGAATCCAAAGACCAAAATTCGTGTGCATTCAGACATAGTTTGACGCACCCCAAATGGAGACACGGACGGTTGGTATTGTATGGCAGCAACATCGGTCCCAGCTACACCATAATACAATGCCGGAACTGCACCGTTTAAGGGACTAATTACGTCCGGATAATCAGCATCATACTCGCCTAGAGCATCAAATGTAAACGCTGCCAAGCCCTCGAAAACACTACCCGCCGCAGGTTCTACTCTATACGTCCCGGCATCATCAGATATATATTGCGCCCGTAATACTTGATGGAAAAAGTCAGGGTCCTGCCCCTGATTATCAAGATTCCAAGCTAACTCAGTACCACTGATCAGCAACGCCCCACCGTTTTCAATGTACTTTTGAAGTAATACCCGCTCCTCACTATTCAACGTGCCATCTACTTCAAAAGATTCCTCCCCCAAGATCCAGTCCACCATTGGATAGTCCGGCAAAATCACATCACCATCTGCGACAGCCTCATTACTGGCACTATCCCAGGCATAAGCAGCCGGAACCGCCTGCCCATGATGTACTACATAGTCGGCAGCATTCATCTGCGCCACCCACATACGCTGGTTGAGTCCCTCTACCGGGTCATCATCCTGAACTAATCCGGTACCGGTTAACTTATCAAACCCATTGACAATCAGCAGAGAAGAATCCCCGGCCCTGACACCGACAACCTCGCTGGCAAAAGACTCACCGCCAGCATTAACAGCCGTGACCTTAATATAACGTGTCTCGCCGGCAGAAATATTACTCAACAAAGCCTGGGTTCTGGTAACCTCGATATAACTACCCCATCCGAAACCATCAGCACTGGCATAAACACGGTAACCTGTAGCCGCGTCTCCCACTAGCCCTATCGCATCCACCGGCGAAGGTCGCCAGGCAACCATAACACGCCCATCACCCAAATTCTGAGCACGTAAATGCGTAGGAGGTTCTGGAAGTTCCACAAGATCAACCCCATCTCTCCCTTCAAAGTAATGCACAATCCCTTGATAAACCGCACGTGCCGCTAATTGACTAAATAGCGGGTTCTTCAATGCCGCCACATCATCAGGATGGTCATGGAATGCTACCTCTAACAGGGTGCCGGGAATCCGTCGCCAAGGATCGGCATCCCACAACAACCTAATTTCACCGAGATTAGCCTGCTTTTTACCACGATCGGTCCAGCTAACATCCCATCCATTGCGAATATCCTGGATTAGTTCGTTATGGACGGCATTTTGTAGATCAAGACTGCCAGGAGTACGAGGATATGTAACGCTATTATGGACATAGGACTCGGTGCCACGGGCCGTGCCGTTATAGCCGTTAGTGTGCCACGAGATATATACTGCATCCTCAATACTTCCGGCGTGGTTCCAACGGGAAAACATCGGGCGGCCTACTATATCATTAAAATAAGGCCAATCATCCGCATTTAGCCCCATCCACTGGGCATAGTAACGGGTTGCGGATTCCCACCAGGGTCTATCAGGAGGCTCGTCCGCGCTGGTCTCAATACCGTCCAGACTGTCAAAATAACCGCTCCCCAAACGCAGGGCATCGGCCACGACAACAGCTCCCGTCAGCGTGCTCCGATTATCTAAAGTCACTGTCATAGTTCCCGCATATACAGGGAATGTGCCCAAATAACGCCACGTGGCCGGCCGGAGGGATTGGTTTAACACCACACCGGCCACATTATCCCCCGGCAGGCCGGCATGGGAAACTTGATAATGTGCATCCACAGCCCGATTTTCACCGGAAGCTACCCAGGCATAAAGTGCATAATTACCGGTCTCAGGGACGGTCAACGTCCAGGTAGCAGTCGCCGTAGGTGAACTTTGCACAGTAGCAGCAAAACGATAAACAGAATCCTGATAGCCAAGGTAAGTACTATTCTGCCAACTACCAACCTCCGCATAAAAAGGTTGCCCCATATCATTATCGACAATCACCCGCTCTGCATTCCAATCCCGTTCCCGCACCGGAATAACCGTCGCGCCGGCACGTTCAAGATACGGGATAAGATATTGGTCTATCGTTTCAGCATTATTATGATCTTCAATAATTCCTTCATAGACAGGACGTTGTGCACGCCATGCCGCCGCCGAAGAGGAAGAGTAGTCCTTCCCCCAACGCCAACCATGCCCCGCGCTGACATAGACCGTTTTCCCCTCCAGGGAATGTGAGAAGCCTGGCTCCCGTAGCATAGACACCGGAGACTCTTCTGGATAATAAGGCAAGCGCGAGGCATCAGGGAGAAAATCCGAAAGGGAACGGCAAACACCCGTGGTCATATCAATGGCCTGGACATAAAGTGTATGCCAGGTTAAGGGGGTAAGTGCGACACGCACCTGTTCGTAAACAGTTTCTACCCCAACACCATCTTTTTCCAACAGCGCATCAATAAACGGCAAGTCAAGACAGACCGTTAGCGAGCCATCTTGATAAGTAACCTTTTCCAAGGTCCATGTATCTGGCAAATCGCGCTGCAACAAGTTTACGGCCATCACCGGGCCATCCGGGGGTAAAGGAGCAGCAGAAGCAGATCCCACAACCAGCATAAGTAAAACACCGACCAGTACAGCTAATATCCAGCGGCGCATATCTCGAACCTCCTGTCAAGAAGTTTTTTCACGCAATTAAATTATAGATTCGGCTTAGGATTCCACAAGTGAAAGGTCATGAAACACGCTAACTCGCCCTAATTTTGAAACGCGCACCGAGTGAAAAGCCGCTATTGCTTCATATTTTCATCGTGGTAAACTAGAGGTGTTTGGAATAACACAACATTACAAACCTGACAAAGGCAAACAAGCCTTTGATAAATAATACTGTTTGGAGGTATAACCAATGCGTACTCTTTTGCTAAGAAACGCGACACTAGTAGCGACAATGGATGATTCGCAACACCGCATTCCTGATGGGGGGCTTTTTATCCGTGATAACGTCATAGAAGCCGTAGGCCCCACCAAAGAATTACCGGCAACCGCCGATGAAGTTCTGGACGCCAGTGGGATGGTCATATTACCAGGTCTGGTAAATACACATCACCACTTCTACCAGACACTCACCCGTGCAGTTCCAGAAGCCCAGAACGCCATACTCTTTAAGTGGCTCAAAACCCTCTATCCCATTTGGGCCGGCATGGATAGCGAAGCCGTTTATATCAGTGCCAAGCTCGCCCTGGCAGAATTAATCCTCTCCGGGTGCACAACGGCCACCGACCACCTGTATATCTACCCCAATAATGTCACAATTGACGACGAAATTCGCGCGGCCCAGGAAATGGGGGTCCGTTTCCATGCCACGCGAGGGTCAATGAGTCGTGGAGAAAGCCAGGGAGGATTACCGCCCGACCGTGTGGTAGAGGATGAAAACTTTATCCTGAAAGATACCCAACGGGTTATTGAAACCTATCACGATGCAGACCCTTACGCAATGTTACGCATTGTCGTGGCTCCTTGTTCTCCCTTTTCGGTAACGGAAGACCTAATGCGAGAATCGGCAAAACTGGCCCGTAGTTACAATGTGCATCTACACACACACCTTGCCGAGACCGCCGATGAGGAAGCCTATTGCAAAGCCACCGCAGGTAAACGCCCGGTAGCATATGCAGAATCCCTGGGCTGGTTAGGTGACGATGTCTGGTTTGCTCACGGTGTCCATATTAACGCCGAAGAAATCAAAGTGCTGGCAGAAACGCGCACGGGCATAGCCCACTGCCCCTCAAGTAATATGCGTCTGGCTTCAGGGATAGCACCAGTACGGGAATACTTAGATGCCGGCGTTCCCATCAGTATCGCAGTAGATGGCTCGGCAAGTAACGACGGTTCACATTTGTTGGCAGAGGCCCGGTTGGCAATGTTATTGCAACGGGTAAAAGTGGGCCTGAATAACACAGCAGATAAAACCAAAAACCTGGGACTATCTGGGGAAGAAGCACTATGGATAGCCACACATGGTGGTGCGGAGGTACTAGGGCGTGATGACATCGGCCAGTTAGCACCGGGGAAAGCAGCCGATTTCATTGGCTTGCGCTTGGATGCACTAGATTATGCCGGAGGAGCAGTACACGACCCCCTAGCAGCAATAGTCTTCTGCCAACCCAAAGGCGTCGATTTATCCGTAATCAACGGTAAAATTATTGTGAAAGAGGGAGAATTGGTCACTGTAGAGCTACCCTCCCTTATTGAACGCCATAACACCATTGCTAAAAAACTAGTAAACAGCTAAGACATATGCGTAAACCTTCTATGTTCCCTACCCGTCATGTCGAGTGATGCCGAGGCAACCTGTCCTGAGACTGTCCGAAGGATCTGGGACACAGAGACGCACTGAGGAGGCACGGAGATTTTCTGTTGGCTTATCCGTCATGCCGAGCGCAGCCGAGGCATCTAGACCTTTCGACAGGCTCAAGGC
>JAFGKB010000233.1 GCA_016928755.1 Anaerolineae bacterium
CCGGAGAGCCGCCCGGCCAGGCGACCGGTGAAATCA
This sequence comes from Anaerolineae bacterium, assembly GCA_016928755.1. Taxonomy (GTDB): domain Bacteria; phylum Chloroflexota; class Anaerolineae; order B4-G1; family SLSP01; genus JAFGKB01. The sequence continues at coordinate 37 of JAFGKB010000233.1, forward strand.
CGCAATCCGGCGAACTCCAGAAGTTCGGGGATACGGTGTTTCTGCTCCTGCGCGCTGACCCCGTGGACATCCGCGAAGAAGCGCATATTCTCCATAACGGTCATATCCGGCGGCAGGGCGAACTGCTGGGCAATGTATCCCACCCGCTCGCGGATGGCGTAGGTGTCCCGCATGGAGTCATACCCCAGGATGCTGCTTTCACCGGCGGTGCGGGAGAGCAACCCCAGGATCACGCGGGTCGTCGTCGTCTTCCCTGCCCCATCGGGACCGATGAGGCCGTAGGTCTCACCACGCCGCACCTGCAAGGTCACGCCATCAATGGCCGTCACCGGGCCAGATTTCGTCTTGAAGACCTTTACGAGATTTTCTGTTGAGATTGTAACTTCACTTCCCATTTTTAAATTAACTTAATCCAATCGCTGTTTGAAATTAGAGGCCGAGACTACGACCATCACAATGCCGTAGACTACCAGGGCAAAAACATCGCTCCAGATAAACGAGATCCCCACGCCCTTGGTAATAATGCCCCTGGCAATACGGATAAAGTAGGTGGCGGGAATAAGGCTGCCTACCATCTGTACAACCGGTGGCATGGTAGAACGGGGATAGATAAGACCGCTGAGCAACATAGTCAGCAACATCAACATCGAAGCAATTTGTTGCGCCTGGCGCTGGTTACTGGAGACGGTAGAGACCAAAAGCCCTATGCCCAGACCAGAGATGATAAATAAGATAGCCAATCCAGTAAAAAGTATAACAGAACCCTGGAAGGGCACTTTAAACCAATAGACACCCAGCAAAATGATAAGGAACAGGTCCACCGCAGTAAGAGCCACAGCCGGGACCATCTTCCCAATAATAAGTTCCACAGGGCGCGTGGGTGTCACAAGAATCTGTTCCATCGTTCCCAATTCACGCTCGCGGACGACGGCCATCGCGGTCACATTGACGGCCAGAAGTTGCAATATCATCCCGGCCAGACCCGGTATCAAGAATATCATCTCATCAATATCAGGATTATAGAGGATGCGCGTGGAAGTAGTGACCGGGACTTGAGCGATACCCGTCATCCCCATATGTTGCAGGGTCTCCATAACGAGTTCCATACCGTGGGCCTGGGCAATTGCACCGGCAGCACTGAAACCGGATTGTACCACGAAAGAGTCGGAGCCGTCAATAATTACCAAAGCTTGTGCTTTACCCTGCTCAATGCTGGCAGCGAAGTCCGGGGGAATAACAACGCCCACGCTGGCGGCTCCCTCATCAATAGCGCGGATAACCGCTTCCTCGCTGTCAACGTAGAGTTCCATATCAAAGAAACCTGAAACACTCAGTGCCTCGATAAAGCCACGGCTGCGACTATCCATACTCAAATCGGCGACAGCGGTGGGCAGGTGCTCCAGGGTCACATCCCCTACATATGCCACCAGGAAAAGCTCGATAACGGGCATCAGGATAACCATCAGCAGAGTGGGCCAATCGCGTAGCATTTGAACGGCCTCTTTGCGCATAATGGCCCACAGGCGTTGGGCAGAGTTAGTAGGCACGACCTTGGCCGGTATAACTCGGGAAATTTCTTGTTGATTTGACATACTAATCCAGCCCTTCCCTAAAAGCGCGAGTGGCGAAGAACATCACGATCACGACATAGATCGCCATACCGAGTACCTGTGGCCAAAGGGCTTGGAGTCCGACCCCTTTGGTGATAATACCCCGCGCAATGGGGGTGAAATAACTCAAAGGGAAGAGGAAGCCCAGGGCATAGAGAGCCGGCGGCATCGCGGAACGAGGAAACATAAATCCGCCTAATGTCACTCCCAGGAACATCATCAGTGCCACCAACTGTTGAGACTGTTTCAGATTATCAACAATAGTGGAGATCAGCAAGCCCAATCCCAAACCAGAAAAAACGTAGATGAAGGCTAAGCCAAAAAAGAGGAAGAAGTTTCCCTGAAACGGTACCCCAAAGATAAAGATCCCTAAGAAGACTACGGTAAGCACATTGACCAGCGCAATGACGATATTGGGCGTAATTTTCCCCAATAGCAGTTCCGCCGGGCGGATTGGTGTGACCAGCAGTTGTTCCATCGTGCCGGACTCACGCTCGCGGACCACAGCGGCAGCGGTCATAGCAATACTCTGGGTCTGCATCAGCATCGCGATGATATTGGGGATCACAAACCATATCTGCTCCATATCCGGGTTGTAGAGAATGCGGAGCCGCGCATCCAGGGGTGAGCCGCCGCTAACCGGCAACCCGGAGCGGGAGACCTTCTCCACCATTACCTCGGCAGCATAGGCTTGGGAGATCGCAGTAGCCATATTGTAACCTGACTGAACGGTGAAGAGGTCCGAACCATCCACCAGGAGCAAGACTTGAGCATCCCCACGTTCTGAACGTGCCGCGAAATCCGGGGGGATGACGATACCGGCCTGCGCTTCCCCCCTGTCAATGGCAGCAATGACCTCTGCTTCACCGGCAACATAGCTCACCACATCGAAGTAAGCGGAGTTAACCATCGCGTTCACATAATCACGGCTGGCACTGTCCAGGCTTTGGTCGGCCACGGCGGTGGGAATATGCTCTACATTCATATCTACAGCGTAGCCGAAGAGGAAAAGCTGGATAATGGGGATTCCCAACAACATAACGAGGGTTCTGCGGTCACGCAGCGTTTGGATAAACTCTTTCTGTATTACGGCCAAAATGCGTTGTAACATAGCCACTCTTTATCCTTGACGCACCCGCATGCCATTGAAGAGTAAATCCACCGTCATCTCGGCCAGGTAGTGCCGCTCTTCTGTGGAGAGTGGCGGCTTTATGCCACGCAGGATCGGTAAGATGGGCGCGATGAACATCCCCAAAATCATCCGCGTTGCCAGTTCGGTATCAACAGGACGAAAAATTCCGGCCTCAATACGTTCGCTGATGAAGTTTTGCAAGAACTCAAAGAGGCTCTTCAAGCGTTCCACAACGAATTTCTCCAAGAGGGCATCATCAAGCCACACCTCGGCAAACAGAGTGCGAGCAAAGGGCAAACGGGACATAAAAACCTCCAGGCTCTTATCTAACCAGGTAATAATATCCTCACGGCTATTCAATGTAGACACCTCTTTAAATAAGGCTTCTGATATCGGTTGTGCCTCTTCAACAATAGCCAAGAGAATATCGCGCTTGGTGCCAAAATAGTTATAGAGCGTCCCTTCGGCCATATCGGCAGCTTCGGCGATTTCCTTAGTGGTTGTGCTGACATAACCCTTTTCGGCGAAAATCAACGCGGCGGCGTTAACGATCTCATAGCGTCGCCGTTTGATACGCCGCTCACGACGGCTATCGAGAGGTTTCAGTATTTTTACCATGACGAATCCCTTTTCACCAGCATTGATGAGTATCCATTCCTTTTTATGAGTAATCACTCATTTTATGAGCGTATTATACATTTTTAAAGAGAAGTGTCAAGGGGGAAAATTAGTATCAGGTCAATAAAAAAGAGCCGTGACTGTAAATAAGCACGGCTCCTGTATTCACTGCCAGGTAACGGTCTTTTCAAGGAAGCAACTTTCCAACAGGCAAGAAACCACCTTGAAAGTTTAGACGCTTCCAGATAGGTATCAGTTTAATAGTTGTTGGAACTCATCCAGAGAAGCAGCAGTAGCGGCTTGAACCAGTAAGTTTTTCAAGATAGTCAACTCTTCTAACTCAGTGATGGCGGCTTTAAGCATGACAGGAGATGAGCCAAACCGGGCTTCCAAAATCTTGAAGATGCTCTCTTGAGCCGTCTGTACCGCGCCTTGCTCCATACCCTGCTCCATACCCTGTTCTATACCTTCTTTTACACCTCGCTGGTAGCCGATGCGTTCTACACTGGTGATATAGCGCATTTTCTTTCCCTCCTCATAACTCTGCAATTCTTGCCACAAAGCCAGCTCTAACTCTGGCGGCAAGATGCCTGCGTTCCGTTGAATTAACTGGCTTACAGACTGGTGACCAAGCAATGTGCCCCGCTTTACCCTAAAAGGGAAACACACCCGGAATCCGCTCTACAGGAAGTTATTAAGACTTTTGTAGTCTATCAGTCAAGGCGGCGACGGAAGAGGATGGCGGATAACAACATGACCAGAAACGCATAGATGAAGAGCGCCACAACATCTTCCCACATAAAGGACAGCCCCACCCCTTTAGTCATGATGCCACGGACAATACGTATGAAATAGGTCGCCGGGATTAGATTACCGATGGCCTGCACCACGAAGGGCATAGGGGCACGGGGATAGATAAAGCCGGTCACTAACTCACTGAGCATCATTAACATCGCCGTCATCTGCTGTGATTCTTTTTGAGTTTGTACCAACGTGGAGATTAAAAGTCCCACGCCAAGGCTGGAGATCAGAAACAGCGCAGTTAACCAGGCAAAGAGCAGAAGACTGCCACGAAAAGGCACTTTAAACCAGAAGACACCTATAACGATAATAAGCACCAAATCCACAGCCGCCACGATAATATTAGGCACCATCTTGCCGAGCATCAACTCCAACGGGCGAATGGGAGTAACCAAGAGTTGTTCCAAAGTCCCCATCTCAGATTCCCGCACGATTGAAGTCGCGGTCAGATTGACGGCCAAGACCTGCAACACCAAGGCTATAATACCCGGCATCACAAAGACTAAATCCGCCTGATCAGGATTATAGAGGACACGGGTCAAAGAGGTAATAGGGATACTGGATAGTTCACGCCCTTGGCGACTAAGGTCTTCAACCAATAACTCCAGCCCGTAGTTTTGCGCAATAGCGACGGCTGCACTATAGCCGGATTGCACAGAGAAAGCCTCAGAGCCATCCAGGATGATTAATACCTGCGCCTTGCCACGCTCAATCTGTGCCGCAAAATCCGGGGGTATGACTATCCCGGCACGTATCTTCCCGGCATCCAAAGCCCGGATAACCTCACTTTCAGTCTCCAGGTGCATATGAACATCGAAGAAGCCAGAAGCCTCCAAAGCTGAGATAAACGCTTGCCCACGGGCATCCAGGCTTTGAGCTACAACGGCAGTAGGAAGATGGTCCACGGTCAACTCCACGGCATAGCCAAAGAAGAACAACTCTATCAGGGGAATAGTTAAAACCAGGCCCAATGTGCGCCGGTTGCGCACAAGTTGTATTAGCTCCTTTTTGATAATAGCTTTTAGGCGATTAAGTTTTATGGACATATCAGTCGAGACTTTGATGGAAGGCCTGGATAGCAAAGAACATCGTCATAACGATGTAAATCACAAGGATAAATACAGAGTCCCAGAAGTACTCAATCCCCACCCCTTTGGTAATAATGCCACGTGCGATGGGGATAAAATAGGTCAGCGGGAAGAGATAACCGATAAGACGAATGACCAGGGGCATTTTATAACGGGGAAAGATCACGCCACCGACAACTATTCCCAACAACATAATTACCGCAGCAAGCTGTTGGGACTGCTTTTGACTTTGGGAGACGGTGGAAACCAACAGCCCTAATCCCAAACCGGAGAAGACATACAAGAAGGCCAACCCTAAAAAGAGCCAGAAGTTGCCCCGAAAGGGGACATTAAACCAATAAACACTTAATGCCATAACCGTCAACATATTGACAAAGGCAATAATACAATTGGGGGCAATTTTACCCAACAGGAGTTCTCCCGGCAAGATAGGTGTAACAAGCAATTGCTCAATGGTTCCCATTTCGCGTTCACGGACAACGGCGGCAGCGGTTAAGGCTATGGTCTGAGTCTGCAACAACATAGCGGCCATACCAGGAATGAGGAACCAGAGGTCATCTATATTGGGATTATAGAGCACTCGCACCCGCGCTTCTACGGGCAATAGTTGGGCACGGTCGAAGAGGCCGGTACGGGATATACGGCCCAGTAAGACATCATCAGTATGCGTTTGGGCAATTGCCGTTAAAGCATTGTAAGCCGATTGTGAGATAAAGAGGTCTGAACCGTCCACGAGCAACAGGACTTGGGCTTGGTCGCGTGCTACATTGGCGGCAAAGTCCGGTGGAATTACGATCCCGGCATGGGCATCCCCCCTGTCAATAGCCGCGATGACCGAGTCTTGGTCTGGGACGTAGTCTGCCACATCGAAATAGCCGGAGGCAACCACCGCACTGATATATGCATGGCTGGCACTATCAAGACTCTGGTTGGCCACAACCAAGGGCATATGCAAG
>JAFGKB010000234.1 GCA_016928755.1 Anaerolineae bacterium
AGAAGTCAGGGTATTGGCCGCCCGCACAGGATGGACTTGAGCATGCCATAATGCCTCACTGGCATAGATATTGCCCAGTCCGGCCACAAAACCCTGATCCAGCAACAGCCGCTTAATCTCACTGCGCCGGCCCGCAAGCCGTTGCTCAAAAACCGCCGCCGTAAATTCCGGGGAGAGCGGCTCTGGGCCAAGATTACCGGCCACCTCCTGAACATCATCTACGAGGTAGAAGCGGCCAAACTTGCGGGTGTCGGAGAAGACCAGCCGGCCCCCATCATCCAAGTGCATACACACCCGCGTGTGGACATCTGCGACGCCCTGTCCGTTGGAAGATATCAGGAATTTGCCGCTCATCCGTAGATGTACCAGCAGCACGCGCCCGGTATCCAGAGTAAAGACCAAAAACTTACCCCGCCGGCCCACAGTGTCAATGCCTGCGCCCTGCACTCCAGAGAGAAAAGCAGCTAACCCCGGACGGTCGATGGTACGCGCCCAAAGAATATCAACAGCAACGATGGTGCGCCCCTCCACATGCGGCGCGAGTTTACGGGCAATGGTCTCCACCTCTGGCAATTCAGGCATTAAACATCGTCCAAGAACTTGATAACTTCACCATCGGGAATCTGCCGCCAACGGCGGGTATTAATATCCAACATTCGCCCGGCCAAAATCTGGGCAGCGTCAGGATAACCCCGTACTTCCCAATAGCCCCGTGAAGGACGGTCCAGGAGTTGCACACGGACCACACTCTTGGCGGATTTGTAACCCCAGAGATAGGGACAGAAGTTCCGCACCGGCCCGCCGTAATCCTCTTCTAAGGGTTCGCCTTCAAATTCATAGGCTAATAAGGTACGCTCTCGCAAGGCCACCTCCAAAGGGATAGCGGTGGTATATATCTTCCGGTAAGAGAAGAACTCCACATAAGCAGCCTTGGGGTCCACCCCCACAACATCCAACAAGTCACGAAAATGCACCCCACCCCAGGCACCGAAAACCGACCAGCGCGTGACCGAGGTCAGGCGGGCATTGACCACTGTCTTCGGTAAAGCCAGTAAATCGGCATATGAGAAAGTCCGAGGTTCTTTTACCAGGCCGGTGACCTCCACCTGCCACGTAGCTGCATCTAACTCACCGGGATGCCCTTCCGCCCAGAATATGGGGGTATTCAACTCTTTTAGTTTGCTCATCTAAATCTAAACCTTAATCTCTAACGCGGGTAATCAAAGCGGGATGTATACCGCTGCATGAGGGTCTCGAAGTGTCGCTGTTTCACTGCGGCCAACTGTAAGAACATCTGTTGGGTATCGGCGTCAGCAGAACTCTCGGCCCCCTGCTTATAAATGCGGAAGAACTTATCCTCAACCGACAAGGCATAGAGTAATGCATCCTCCTCATCAGCATCCGGCGGTAATTCTTCCAAAGCCTCTTTGCCGGCAGGGAAGACAAGATTGACACTTTCAATATCTGCAATATCCTGCTCAGACATAGGGCTTACACACTTTCCCTTCCCCAATGCCTCACACTGGCGATTGATATGATTATAGAGTGTCAACTGGTCATCGGCCAGCGTGCGGTACACCTCAGCAGTTTTGGGATCTGAACTTTTCTCAGCCGCGTCCAGGTAAAAATCACGGCCTTCCAACGCGGACTTCATCGCATCCACTAGAACTTCATCGGGTTTCATCGTCAACCTCCTAAATCAGGGTCAAAAAAAATTATCCGTAATACAGCCAGAGAAATTGCAATAGCCCCAACCCACCAATGATAAAGGCCACAATCTCCCAGGTAGATTTCGACTTAAAGAACTTAAGCCGGTTTATAGTTACCAACATCCCGGTCGTTATATGGACATAGAAGATAATGCCCATCAAGGGCGGCAACCACACCGTATGTAGTTTACCGGCACCCCAGGGTTTAATCAAGCCCAAGGTTAATGTGGAGGCCAGTTCCCCTTTGAAAGTCGCTAAACCGGTCATGAGTGCCAGCCACATAAAGACTAATAATGGCAACGCAGACCATCTTAGAATCTTATAGTAAATCTTAATACGCTTTTTCATACGTCACCACTCTCCCAGGTGCCAGATATTTATATATCCAACACCTGGATAATAACCGGCAACTTACCTCTAATCAATGATCAGGTCACCTTTGGCATACATCGAGTGGTAACCATTGTAATCATCTGCACCACCGGTAGCCACGATCATAGGGTAGCTCTGGCCTGAAACTAAGGGCTTATCATAGTCATCCCCAGAATCCAGGGGTATCTGGAACTCAAAACGGGTCACACTATTTTCCTCCACGCCGGCGGAAGCGACGATATGGTTGGCCCCGCCTAACTCCTCATCTGGAGGATGTGTTGCGCCGGTTGGCGCAGTGCCATAGGCATCCCAAATCTGGGCGGTCCCATCGACAACATAGCCGAAGATATAATTCGCGCCCTGCATACGATTTTCCGGGTCAATTCCTACCGAGACCCAGCCTTTAGTCTTTCCCTCCAGCGCCATATAAAGAAACTCAGCATCGTTAGACCACCAGATTTTAAAACCCTTCAGATCGGCTTCATAAGAGTACTCACCCTCACTGACAACACCGTCGGCATTCCATGCCATCCCCATTTCCGGCTCTGGCTCGCCAGGAGATTCCTCCGTAACCAGCTCCTCGGTGGCCTCTGGTTCTACAGGTACTTCAGTCTCAGCCGGCATAGGTTCTTCAGTGACCACTGCTTCAGTGACCACAACCGGAGCTTGGGTCACATCAGCAACCTCAGGCACTGAGCAGCTTGTGATCAACAAACCGGCAAATAACGCTGTTAAAAATAGTCTTATAGGACTTTTCATCGCTACCCTCCTTAGTTTAATAGAGATGTATTTTTTATAAAATTCCGTCATAAAGAATACATCTGTTAAGTAAATTATAGTTACAAATCACCTATGAAATTGGTTTGCAACCGAATATATTAAATATAACACAACTTTATTAGTATTTCATTAAAATTAAATAAGATTTTCATCTAACAAATAAGAGGGTTGTGTTGTGCGGGTTGAGGCATCTGCTCGCGTTAGCTCACAGCGAACTGCCAAGTCCGCGTAAGGAATCCCATAGAG
>JAFGKB010000235.1 GCA_016928755.1 Anaerolineae bacterium
TACGGCAACCGGGATCATCATTCAAGCCCTTTACCTATGTTACGTTCCTGGCGCAGGGCCATAATGCCGCGCATATGTTCCTCGATGTGCGCCAAGCGTTTGATCAGGGAGCCGGCAAAGCGCCCTATGTGCCGGAGAACTACAGCCGCGATTATAAAGGCCCGGTGAGTATGCGTAATGCATTAGCTCGTTCGCTGAATATTCCCGCGGTTGAAGCGATGTCCATCGCCGGTGTTGATAATGTAATCCGCACAGCCCATGAGATGGGCATTATGACCCTTGATAGAGGCTTGCAAGAATACGGCCTGAGTCTAAGTCTGGGTGGTGGCGAGGTGCATTTAATTGACATGGTCTATGCATTCTCCGTTTTTGATAATAACGGCGTAATGTATGGTGAGCCAATCCCTGATGAAGATACCCAACCTGGATTCCGCACTCTGGACCCCGTGTCAATTCTAAGGATCGAGGATCGCAACGGTAATATTATCTACGAATTCAGCCAACCCTCCTCAACCCAGATTCTTGATCCCAGACTCGCTTATCTTATCACGGACATACTCTCTGACCGGCTGGCCCGTATCCCGGCTTTTGGCACACCGAATGCACTAGAACTCAGCCAGGAGCGACCGGCAGCCGCCAAGACAGGAACCACGAATGATTTTACGGATAACTGGACGATAGGGTTTACGCCCCAATATGTAGCCGGGGTATGGATGGGCAATACCGACAGCCAACAGAAGATGATTAACACACCCGGCTCACGAGGGGCATCCTATATATGGCACGCTATTATGGAATACCTCCATAAAGAAGAACCGCTCATACCCTTTACCCGTCCCGAAGGTTTGGAAAATGTATCCGTGTGCGCTGTATCCGGCTTACTTCCCAACGGCAACTGCCCGGTGCGCTCAGAGATCATGATACCGGAGACTAAACCTACCGAACAAGACCACATTCATCAAGTCTTCTTGGTGAACAGGGAGAGCGGTAAGTTGGCAACGATTTACACCCCACCGGAGCTTGTAGAAGAGCGAGTATATGAAGTTTACCCGCCGGAAGCACAAGACTGGATTAACAGCCTGGAAGAAGATAAACGGCCGCCGGTTCCCCCCACAGAATACGACACAGTCTACGGCCCCAATCTGGCAGGAACCGAGGTAGTGGTTATCTCCCCCACAACCTATTCTTATGTTAATGGGGTTGTCCCTATCTGGGGTAACGCCAGGGGCGGTGATTTCGCTTTCTACAGATTGGTATTTGGTAGTGGACTTAATCCCACCGAGTGGGCACAGATTGGGCCAGACCACGGTGAGCAAATAGACCAGAACTTACTGGAGAATTTTGATACTACCGGGCTTGCAGATGGTTTATACACTGTACAACTCCAGGTTGTGGGACACGACCAGAATAATGTACGGCAATCATCCATCCAACTCACAGTGGATAACGAACCGCCGAGAGTTGATTTGACTTACCCGCCAGACGGAGAAGAGTACGAATATGGCTTTGACGAATGGGTCAATATCAACGCTGAGGTCAACGACAACTACTCATTAGCCCGCGTTGAGTTCTACCAAAATGAGGAAGCGGAACCTTTTGAGGTCCGCACAGCAGCACCGTTTAATATTAACTGGATACTTAGAGGTCCTGGCCAATATAGCTTCCGGGTTGTTGTTTACGATGCAGCCGGAAATAAGGCTGAAGATGGCCCAGTAAGAATCACAGTTGTCCCCAAAGCAGAGCAATAAAACTTCACCACAGGACATATCGTAAGATAAAAAAAGCCCCCGAGCAATACAAGGGGGCTTAATATTTGAACAACTAATTGCTTTCCCAAACTTTAATCCTGGGGTGTAATAACGTCTTCAACCAAGCGTTTACCAGCAGCCACCTCATCAATGGAGTGAATAGCACCCCCATTATCCTGAATAATAGCAACCAGCGCATCATAAGGCAATTGAGAACCCTCAATCGTGATTTTGGCATTTTCAACCTTGCGGTCAATCTCATAAATAGAAATATTCACACCATCAACCCCTTGGACATCGGCCAGTGTCTGTGATAACTCCACAATACTGGGGTCCATAGGTTTTAAAACATCCAACACCAAACGTCTCAATCCTCCCATTGCTCTTCAACTACTCCTTTCAAATTTAACTAACTAATGAAGCACAACAAAGACGGCAACATAATGTTGCCGTCCTGAAACAACAAAGATATATAGGCATATACATGCCTATGAGTAGACAGAATAGTGACCAGGATAGCTTTAAGTAAAGCTGAGTCCCCCATACAGTTATGAGGTTACTACATTTATCAAGTGCAAAACAGCCTAAGCTATCAAACTTACGGACTGATAGCGGGCATAAGTCATCACCTGATAAATCACTATCTCCAGGAGGCTCGTCCACGGCCTTATATCGCTCCTTTATTCTAAAATTCTACAACTGATTTCCATTATAACCGATTTTGCGATTTATAAAAGGCCGGTGCAAAAGTCAACTAAAAACCGGGTTATGGCTTAAGCTATAACCCGGTTTTTATAAAAATGTTAGAAGCTGTTAGATTAAGATTATTGAGCCATACGGCGCGTGACCGCCTTATAGATCTCAGCAGCAACCGAGGGCACCAATGTCAACGGTAAAACCAAGAGCCATTCATTAAATGTAAGTGGGATAGTGTTAAATATGGGTTGGAAAAAGGGAACGTAAACTACCATCATCAACAAAAGTACAGAGAATCCCACCGCGTATTGCATCCACTTATTGGAGAACAAGCCCAACTTGAAGAGGGGATAGCGCTCTGAACGGGATGTATAAGCACGGAAAAGCTCGGAGAGAACCAAGGTGACGAATGCCAGGGTCTCAGCCGTAGCAATAGGATCAGTGCCGGTTGCAAGGGCAAAAGCAGTACCACGAGAATAAGCTAAGAGCACTGCAGCGGTAATAGCGATGGTTTGAACAACAACACCGCTAATCATCTCGCGGTTGATAACCGGCTCATCGGGAGGACGAGGTGGACGTTCCATAATGTCAGGGTCGCCTTTTTCCAAACCTAACGCCAGGGCCGGGGCACCGTCACTCAACAGGTTTAACCAAAGAAGCTGAATCGCCGTCAGCGGAACAGGCCAACCCAAGAGCGCAGCGATAAAGAGAATGGCAATCTCGGCCATATTACAAGAGAGCAGGAAGTAGACAAACTTGCGGATGTTGGAGTAGATAACGCGGCCTTGCTCAATAGCACTGACGATGGACACGTAGTTATCATCGGTAAGTACCATGTCGGCAGTTTGCTTAGAGACATCGGTACCGGTAATACCCATTGCCACACCAATATCGGCACGTTTGAGAGCCGGGGCATCGTTAACACCATCACCGGTCATTGCCACGACGTTATTGCGAGAACGTAACGCTTCCACAATACGCACCTTATGGTGAGGGGCTACGCGGGCGAAGACATCCACATTATCAATCACTTTATTAAGTTGCTCATCGTCCATCTCCTCCAGCTCTTTACCGGAGATTACCTGGTGGTTCGGACGCAAGATGCCAATTTCACGAGCGATAGCAGCCGCCGTAATCGCATAGTCACCGGTCACCATCACCGTGCGCAAGCCAGCACCCAGAGCTTTCTTAACAGCAGGGACGATCTCTGGCCGGGCAGGGTCAATCATACCCATCAGGCCCATAAAGACCAGGTCTTGCTCAACATCCTCAGGTTTAGGCTCAGGGGGGACCTCTGAAAGCGGACGATAAGCTACTGCTAACACACGGAGAGCTTGAGAAGCCATCTCCGCATTGGCCTCAGAGATAGTTTGCTGATGGACCGCAGACATCTCTACCACACCCTCAGCAGTAGCGATATGGGTACAACGGTCTAGTACCAGGTCCGGTGCACCTTTGACAATCGCGATGTAACCCTGATGATCCCCACTTATAGGAGCAGGGTTATGGCCGCCATCAATATGCAGATCGTGGATGGTGGTCATGCGCTTGCGCTCGGAGTCAAAGGGAATCTCAGCCACACGGGGGAAGGATTCTTCTAGCTTGTTACGCCACATGCCGGCCTTGGCAGCCGCGACGACCATAGAACCTTCTGTCGGGTCACCGATCATCCGGTAGCCATCACCACCGTTTTCTTTTTCCAATAGGGCATCATTACACAGCGTGCTACCCCACAAAACATTTTCGAGGATTTTATGCTGTGTGACCTCGACATCCTGGCCATCCAGTGTAAATGTACCTTCAGGATTATAGCCTTTCCCGGTTACAGCATATTCACCATCGGCCACCCAAACGCGGGTAACGGTCATCTGATTTTGGGTCAGGGTCCCGGTTTTATCCGAGCAAATAACAGTGGCAGAGCCTAGGGTCTCAACAGCGGGTAAACGCCGGATTAAGGCATGCCGCTTGACCATTTCCTGCATACCTAGAGCCAAGCAAATGGTCACAACCGCAGGTAAACCTTCCGGTACAGCAGCTATAGCCAAGCTGATGGCGATCATAAAGAAATCGGCAACATCATCCAGCGTAAGCGCATCACCCACTAACAAAGGACGGGCGACGCTGACGACAAATACCAAACCACAGATAATCAGGCTACCGATACCCAGGGACTTGCCGACATCATCCAACTTACGTTGGAGGGGTGTCTGCTCATCTTCCACAGATTGAATCATCTCGGCAATGTGGCCCATTTCGGTTTGCATACCGGTGGCGATAACGACTCCGGTTGCACGCCCGTATGTCACAGTGGTGCTCATAAAGCCCAAATTACGGCGGTCGCCAAGACCGGCGTCCTCCGGTAGTACTTTGTTCGCGTACTTATTGACAGGCACCGACTCACCGGTAAGAGAAGCCTCTTCGATTTTCAGGTTCGCACTTTCGACAAACCGCAGGTCTGCCGGGACGATGCTACCGGCTTCCAAGATGACAACATCACCAGGAATCAGTTCACGAGCAGGGATAGTAACCCGGTGACCATCACGGAGTACCTGGGCATCCGGGGCGGCCATCTTCTTCAAGGCCTCCAGAGCTTCTTCAGCTTTGCTTTCCTGGATTACGCCAATGGCAGCATTAAGCACCACAATGGCCATAATCACGACAGCCTCAACCCAGTCCCCCATAGCCGCAGAGATAACTGCCGCCACCAGAAGAATGATGACCACGAAACCCTTTAACTGATCCAGTAGCCGCTCCCAAAAGGTCGTGGGGGGCTTTTCTTGTAGCTCATTATAACCATAAGTATCCAGGCGTTTTTGGGCCTCCGCAGTACTCAACCCTGCCTGAAGATCGGTATTGAGCGTCTGCACGGCTTCCTCTATGTTAAGCGCATGCCACTTCTGATCCAACTCGCTCATGAAACCTCCTTAAACATAAATCATTATTTCAATGGAACTTCAAGGGTTAATTTTAGCACACTCTGCGCGACACGCTAGTTAACGAAGACTACACTATCTATGCAACTTGCCAATAAGTATATTATCCATTATACTGGACTATAGTCCGGTATAATGGATAAATCATCGGGATTTTTAAATATCATGAATTATGACCAACATGTGCCCGCCGCCGAGCGAACACTACAACTCTTGGAACTTTTGGCGGCCACACCAGAAGGGCTAACGGCCCAAGAGTTAAGCACTACACTGGATATCCCCCGTAGCGCGCTGTTTGCTTTGCTGAATACCCTTAAAGGGCTAGGCTATATAGAGCAAGCCCGCCCTCGGCATCCCTATCTTGCCGGGCCACGATTGCGAAATCTGCATCCGATGACGCCAACCAGCCACACCACCCTGATCCAGGCTTTTTATGAAGCGATAACCCATACGCCCCCGGAAGAGACCATCGCTCTGACGCTATTGAGTAACGACCGGGTATTTGTCCTCGCCGAGGCCCCGTGTCAGAAAACAGTGCGTACGGTTATGGATCCCGGAGAATATATGAACGCTGTAGAGAATCCCGCCGGATGGGTACTGCTTGCCGGGTTATCCGACGCAGAGCGACATCATAGGTTAAATCAGGAGATTACACCGGCACTACAAGAGCGATTGATGCAAGCCAAACATCAGGGGGCGGCACACGCACGTGGTAGAGACCAACACCAGATCGCCGTACCGGTTTGCAGTAACGGGTATACCCCATCAGCAGCATTGTTGATGAGTATCCCGACTTTTCGCTGGAACCCGCAATATACAACAGACCTGCTACAAAAGTTACGCGAGGTAGCAGCCCGTATTTCCCACCGGATGGGGGCCGTGACCTACCAGCCTTATGGCACGCACAATATGCAGGCTTTAGGCAGCAGTGTCTCTATGTCCACCCAAGAATTAGAGACGTTTCTCAGCGGTCCGTGGGCCGCTCGGCTGGCTTGTGTACGACCCGATGGCTCACCTCACGTGGTCCCAGTATGGTATGAGTGGCACCAGGACAAGTTCTTGGTAGTCGCCTGGCCGGGATCGGTATGGGCAAATTTCGTGCTACAGAATCCGGCGGTGGCGTTGACGATTGACGAACCCTGGCCCCCCTTAAGAAGGGTGCTTATCCGAGGCATGGCGCAACAACTCAACACGTTGGATTTACCGGAGGGCGAACCGGCACTCTACCAACGTTTGCAAGTACGTTACCTAGGAAAGACAGTCTCAGCCATAACAGACGGGCAGAGAATAGAACCCCAATGGACGGCTTTTGCCATCCCTCCCACCCGGCTAATTGCACAGCGGGAGCGAACCAGAGAAACGAATGAAAGTCATACTGCATAACATTTCTAAAACCTTCAATGGCCGGGAAGCACCGCTCCCGGCACTAGCCCCGGTAACATTACATATCAAACCGGGTGAATTTATCTGTTTCTTGGGACCTAGTGGGTGCGGGAAGTCCACGTTGTTGCGCTTAATTGCCGACCAGATCGAGCCAACTACCGGCCAAATTGTACTCGATGGCGACACCCCCACCAGCACCCGGCAACAGAAGGCTATCGCCTGGATGGCACAGAATCCCGCGCTCTTGCCCTGGCAAACGGTATTGGAAAACGTAAGGCTGCCCCTACAAATCAACCGGCAACACCAAAGGCCGGCCCCCACACCCCATGAGTTACTGGATATGATGGGCTTGATGGACTTTGCAAGCGCATATCCAGGCACACTATCCGGCGGGATGCAACAGCGGGTGGCACTGGCCCGGACACTGACCACCGGCGCGCCGCTCTGGCTAATGGATGAACCATTTGCAGCATTGGATGCACTGACCAGGGAGACGTTGACGGGAGAAGTCCTGCATCTATGGAAAAAGTTCCACCCCACGGTGCTCTGGGTCACCCACGATATCACAGAAGCGGTACATCTTGCAGACCGGATCGTGGTAATGACGGCCCGTCCTGGACATATTCGCGGGATTGTGACACTCTCACAACCCCGGCCACGGGATGAGACAACAATGGAGATCGCACAGAAGATACGGGAAGTGCGTCACTTACTCCGTAATCGAGAGCAACCTGTAACCGGAGAACCTACCTGATGAGCGAGAAGAACCTTGAAATCCAGTCGTTCGCCTATGACCACAACGGGAAGCGGGAGTTACTTCCGCATCACAGCGGCGTTATGCGTGATGCGATATCGGTGTTGAGCATTGTGGGGATTGTGGTGTTGGTCTGGGAGATTATAGTGCGGGTGCAAGAGATACCCAGTTATATCCTGCCGGCCCCATCCGCAATAGCCCAAACCCTGACCGGCAGAGCCGGTGACTATATCACCGCGACCCTTGTCACACTAGGCGAAGCATTAGGAGGCTTGGTTTTAGGATTAGCCATAGGAATAGCCGTCGCAACGCTGATTACCTTTTGGACACACCTGGAGCGTGGGGTGCTGGCCTTGGCTATATTACTGAAAGCCACGCCAATGGTAGCGATTGCGCCGCTGCTGATTATCTGGCTCGGTTTTGGTCCCCTGCCAAAAGTCATTATTACGGCGATTATGACCTTCTTCCCGGTATTGATCAATGTCCACGCCGGGCTGCACGCCGTAGAGGGTGCGCAACTATCGCTCCTTCACTCACTCAATGCCAGCCGGTGGGAAGTATTTCGTTATGCACGTTGGCCTTCAGCACAGCCCTATCTCTTTACAGCCTTGAAAGTTGTTGCGCCACTCTCGTTAATCGGAGCAGTGGTAGCCGAATGGGCCGGGGCATCCAGTGGTCTGGGCCGTACGATGTGGTTAGCCTACGCGAATCTCAATCTCCCGGCCCTCTTTGCAGCAGTCTTCTGTTCGGCAGGGATGGGGATCACCCTCTACATCGCGGTGTTAGTCCTGGAAAAGCGGTTAATTTTCTGGAACACATGATAAACAAAATACGTTAAGTCACAAAACCTTATTCTTGGAGGAGTTTTATGTCAAAGTATCGCACTCTTATCTTTTCTGTGTTTTTAAGTCTGATTGTATTAAGCAGTTGTACGGCGAACACTCCAGAGGACCAAACCCTTACCTTTATGGCGGGATATAAGCCCCAGGCCAATCTGCCCTTTGTGGGCGTGTATGTCGCCCAGGAGAAGGGCTTCTTCGCCGAGGAAAACCTGACGGTGGACATCCAACACTCAGCAGGGAGAGGCGAACACCTGCAATTACTCACCAGCGGCAAGGTTCACGTAACCACCCAGGACGCCGCCGTGTTATTAATGCGGCGTGCCGATCCGGGTCTACCCCTGGTATCCATCGCCCTCATCGGGCAACGGGGGCAACAAGCCTATGTAGCCCTCGAGGAATCAGGTATCGAGACACCCCAAGAATGGGCCGGGCACAAAGTGGGATTTAAAGGCACGCCCCCACCCGACTTGTACGCCCTGTTGGATACTGCCGGGCTGAACGAGGATGATGTAGAGCTGATCAATGTGGGATTTGACCCGCGTGTGTTGGCTGAGGGGCTGGTAGATGTGTACCCGGTGTATAACTCTAACGAACCCTACTTATTGCAAGAATGGGGCTATAACCTGAACCAATGGGAAGCTGCGGACTATGATATCACGACCTTGGGACTAACTTATGTAACTACACCGGACATCATAGAACAGAATTCAGATGCCCTGGGCCGCTTTGTAAAGGCCGCTTTGCGCGGGATTGCATATGCAGAAGCACACCCAGACGAAGCGGTGGAGATTGTGATGCAATATGCCGGTGAGGAGAGTGATCCCGACCATATGCGTTATATGTTAGAGACAGAGTTGGAAGATGCGCAGTCTGCACTTGTAGAAGAGTATGGCGTGGGATGGCAGACAAAGGAACAGTGGCAGGCACTAGCCGATATGCTATTGAAGTATAATGTTATTACGGAAGCGGTGCCGGTGGATGAGGCATTTGATAACCGCTTTTTGGAGGATTCACGATAACATCTCAAGCTCTCGTGAACATTAATCCAGGGCTTAAAGGGACAGGTTGACTTGTTTCGCTACGCCACAATAATAATCTCTCCCGCAATGCAGTATTATAAGCATTTTGGCGTTCTTGACGTAATTCATAATAGCCCACCCAACGGATCAGATCACGGCTCTGTTCTAATTCACCTAAGCGATAAAGGGCATACATATCTTCTGAAAGCAAACTATATGTTTTTTCTAATTCCTGTAGTTTTGCTTCCAATCCATGAATATCCTGCAAAATATCTTCCAGTGTCATAATACCTCCTGGCCCCTCATTTATCCATGTTCATTGTAACATATGTCCAATGTAGGTGCAACGTTTTGTTATATCTACTGAATCTATTAACCATCCAGGAAGCGACTTTCCAACAAGCTAAGAAGCTCATTGGAAAGTTTGAAAACTTCCTGGATGGTGTAGTATTTATACCAAGACGGGTTTCGCAGTCTCTGCTGATACCGGGGCGGTCTTGCCACGGAACTGGCTCATATACAAGTTGTAGTAGAAGCCTTGCTGTGCCAGGAGTTCTTCGTGGTTACCCTGCTCAATAATCTCACCCTGGTTGATGACCAGGACTTTATCGGCATCGCGGATGGTGCTGAGACGGTGGGCAATCACAAAGCTGGTCCGGCCCTCCATAAGCTTCAACAGAGCTTCCTGGATACGTACCTCGGTACGGGTATCCACACTGCTGGTGGCCTCGTCCAGGATTAAGATGCGCGGGTCGGCAAGCACGGCCCTGGCAATGGCTAACAACTGTCGCTGTCCCTGACTTAGGTTACCGGCTCGCTCGGAGAGTTCTGTCTGGTATCCCTGGGGGAGCCGTTGGATAAACTGGTCCGCATTGGCTAACGTAGCTGCCGCGATAACCTCATCATCCGTGGCATCCAGGCGACCATATCTGATATTCTCCATAACCGTACCGGTGAATAAGAAGGTATCCTGTAACACAATCCCTAGTTGGCGACGGATACAAGCCTTTTGCACATCATGGATATTATGCCCATCAATCAAGATCGCGCCGCTGTCAATATCATAGAAGCGGGTAAGCAGATTGATGATGGTAGTCTTACCGGCACCGGTAGGGCCAACCAGCGCAATGGTCTGCCCGGCTTCGGCATGCAGGCTCATATCCTTAATAACCGGAACACCGGGAACGTAGCTGAAATCAACGTGGTCAAAGGTAACATCACCGGCGATGTTCTCCAGCGGCAGCGCGTCTGGGGTGTCGATCAATTCGGGTTCGTGGTCAATGATCTCAAAAACCCGTTCCGCACCGGCCAGGGCAGATTGAATCTGGTTGTAGAGATTGCCTAATTGGCGCAGTGGGGCAGCGAACTTGCGAGAATAGTTATAGAAGGTGGCTATTGTCCCCACCGTGGCCAGCCCCTGAAGCGCCATCCAGCCGCCTAGACCGGCCAGAATTGCAATATTGGCATTGCTCAAAATTCCCATCAACGGCGGCACCATCATTGAATAAGTCTGCGCCCGGACACCAACATCCTGCACCTGGGCATTGATTGCATCGAACTCCGCCAGCGCGCTGGCCTCCCGGCCAAAAGCAACGATGACTCGTTGGCCGCTGAACATCTCCTCCAGTTGGCCGTTGAGCTGGCCTATCCGCATCTGGTATTCCCGGAACCCCTTGCGCGTGCGCTTGCCGACAAAACCGACCAGCCACATCATCAGCGGGAAGACAATCATAGACCCCAGGGCCAGCCAGAAGTTCAGTGTAAACATCATGATCATAATACCGATCAAGGTCAGTAAACCGGAAAAGAGTGAAGTAACATTCTGGGATAACACACGGCTGATGGCGTCCAGGTCATTGGTAAGACGGCTCATTAACTCACCATGAGGATTGCGGTCAAAGAAGGCCAGGGAGAGGGTCTGTAAATGCTCAAAAAGCTCGCGGCGCAACTCCTGCATCATCGACTGGGAAACACGGGCCATCATTACATTCTGCAAAACACCGGCTAACCCGGACCCAAGGTAAGTGGCTAACATCAAAAGCGCGATATAGCGCAGGCCAACTAAGTCTCGGGCCTGAATAGACTCATCAATCGCCCGCCCCATAAAGTAAGGGCCGAGTAAATCCAATATAGAACTGACAACTACCAGGAGAAACACCCCGATTAAAGCCCATGCATAAGGGCGCAAGTAGCTCAGAAGCCGGCGTACAGATCCTCGCACATCACGGGCTTTCTCGATTCTGGCACCATGCTGGCCCCCAGGACCGGGCATCTGTGCACCACCAGGCGCAGCAACATGTTTTTTAGCCATTGCAACCACCTCCCTGCCCTAATTGGGACTCATAAATTTCACGATAAATCGGGCTGGACTCCATAAGTTCGGTATGTGTCCCAATAGCCGTAACCACACCACGATCCAAAACGACAATCTTATCGGCATTCAATACGGTGCTAATACGCTGCGCAATCACGAAAGATGTACGGTCAGCCATCAGATCATCCAACGCATCCTGGATCTTAACCTCAGTCTCCACATCTACTGCGCTGGTACTATCATCGAGGATTAGCACCATAGGCTGCACTAACAGAGCACGAGCAATAGAAAGTCGCTGCTTTTGCCCACCAGAGAGGTTCGCACCACGCTGCCCCACCAACGTATCATAACCATCCGGGAATTCCATAATAAAGTCATGGGCCTGCGCAGCTTTCGCA
>JAFGKB010000236.1 GCA_016928755.1 Anaerolineae bacterium
CGCTCGGCATGACGAGTGTATTGACGCAGCTCGGCATGACGGAAAGAGGTTATTGAAATGGGAGCGGTGGGCAGTGGTCGGTATCCTGCTCCTGGCCTGGTTCCTGCGCTGGGTGGCACTCTGGGAAAGCCCCCCCGGCTGGCGGGATGATGACCTAATCGAGGTCTACACCTTCTCCAAAGAAATCCTAGAGAGCGGCCCGGTACTTTATTTCAGCGGAGCAGAAGGCCATGAGCCTTTCTACCATACCATTCGCGCCCCCCTGTTAGCAGTAGCAGGCGTTAACCTGGCATCCGTGCGCTGGCTCTCGGCAACCTACGGCACGCTTACGGTGTTATTGACCTGGGCTGTAGGACGGCGGCTCTTTACCCGTGAAGTAGGCATCCTCTCCGGGGCAGCCGTGGCGGTTTCATTTTGGGGCATTATGTATAGCCGGTTTGCGGTGCGCCATATCGCTACCCTGCCGCCGTTGCTGCTGGCACTCTATTGGGGCTGGCGGCAGCTACAGGACGAAGAAAAGCCCAAATACGCTCCCTTGGGTATCGCGTTAGGCACAGCAATTACGATGCTAACCTACTATGCCGGGCGGATGATGCCGGCTCTGTTGCTGGCAACCCTGGTGTTAGTAGGCTGGAAGAAAGAAGGCCGCTGGAAGGGCTACTTAGGGGGCCTGGTAGCCGGTGTAATTCTGACAATCCCTACCTTTTGGACGGCAGCCCATATCCCCGGTGGAGATGCACGGGTCAGCAACGTCGCGCTCCCCCTGACCAATTTCCTAGCAGGGGACCCGGAAATGTTAATAGACACCATTCTCACAACCCTGGGGATGTTCCATGCTACCGGGGATCCAGAATGGCTCTATAATATCGCGGACCGGCCAGTGTTCGGCTGGCTAGGGGCTACACTCTTCTTCATCGGGATTCTGACCCGCTTGGCCCACTTAGACCAACCTAATGCCCGCCTGTTGCTTATGTGGTTGGCTACGGGTATAGCCCCGGCCTTTATCAGCCTGCCGGCATCCAGCCTGAGCCACACAATTGTTGCCTTGCCGGCAGTCTATCTACTGGTAGCCATGCCGATGAAGGCCCTGGCACGCCGTATTCCCCAAACAGCCCTGCCGGTGATGGCACTGACGCTGTTAATTATAGGCGCACGCGATATCCCGGACTACTTTTACGACTGGCCCCAATCGTCAATGGTACAATTTCTCTACCGGGGTGATTACCGCAACCTGGCCCATTACTTGGACCAACAGCCAGAAATCCAGGATGCAGCAGTAGGCAGTTTTCTATTTGGCCCCTGGGACAGATTATCAGTGGAAACCGATAACCAACGCGAAGATATTCATCTGCGCTGGGTCAACCCAGAACGCGCCCTGGTGGGGACAGGTGCAGATAAATCTATGCCCCTGTATTTCCAGGATGAGCAGCAGATACCGGCGATTATCCAGACACACATTATGGATGAGGCTGGGATCGCAGCACCGGACGGCCTACAGGCTCTTGTAGTGACGCTACCGGCGATACCGGGAGCGGCCCAAAGATATACCCAGGACAAGCGAGAATTAGCCGCCCTACCCTTTGGAGAAGCGTTAACGTTGGAGGCAATACAATGGGAGACGGAACCGGTAGCAGGAGAAGAAAGTTATCTCACCACCTGGTGGGCCGTCATTGGCAAGTTACCATTACCCCCCAACAAACTCATCCCTTACAAGCCACCTCCGGGGGTCTACAACGGGCCACGGCTTAAAGTCTTCGTCCATCTGTTGGCTGCAAATGGACAGCTTATCGCGGGAGATGATGGGCTGTGGGTCGATCCTTATACCCTACAGCCAGGGGACAGCCTGGTACAATGGCACCATTTTACCCTGCCGGCAGATGCTCCCGCAAAGCCGTATACACTGGCAATTGGATTGTATGACCCTAAAACCGGGGAACGGTGGTTACTACCAGATGGCAGTGAGATGCTGACCTTCAAAACGGAATAAGCGTTAAGAGGTGATGCAACAGAGGCGGGCCTAAAATCAAGATACCCACAAAAACCGCGACAATCGCAGTGATTAAAACGCCACCGGCAGCCAGGTCCTTCACCTGTTTCGCTAAGGGGTGATACTCAGGACTGGTTAGGTCCACGAGGGTCTCGGCTGCTGTATTGATGATCTCGGCAGTCAGGACCGAGCCGATAGTCAGCGTAATAATGGCCCAATCCCACCGGGAGAGGTGGAGAAGGGAACCCGTCAGCATAACACCTAAAGCAACCCACAGATGGAACCGGAAGTTCCCCTGGGTGCGGACCGCGTGCAGTATACCGGCTCCGGCATACTGAAACCCTTGTATAAAGCCGCGAATACCTGGATGTTTAACGGGTTTCATTCAGGCAATGGGATATCGACGTTGAGTTGTTTCAAGATAGCTTCTTGGATAGCCCACATCTGTGCTTTTTCTTTGGCTTCGTCGTGGTCATAGCCCAATAGGTGCAGCGTTCCATGAACAACTAACAATTGCAACTCCTGGACCACCGTACCGCCGGCCTCCTCAGCCTGCCGTTGCGCCTGAGGTAATGAGATAATAATATCGCCTAAATACTGGGGGAAACCGGCTGAACCACCGGAGAATGGCCCCCGGCTATCGTTAGGGAACGATAAGACATCTGTAGGCTCATTAATACCCAGAAAGCGACGGTTAAGGTCCCGCAAGACATCATCGTCCGCCACCACCACCACCACCTCACACGGAGATGAAACATTGGCCTGCACAAAAGTGGCTAATACAGCCACTTCCAGAGGGTCTTTATCAAAAACCTGGTCTGAAATCTCGAAACGAATATCCACAATATGGTCATTAATCAGCGTCATCTTTTTTATCCTTGTCTTTTTTAGGTTCCGGGTACTTAAGCCGGGGATGGTAGGCCCCTTTGAGTAGCTCAACATAAGTAGCCCGCACAACTTGTAACTCATGCATTGTGATAGGACACTCATCTAACTGTCCATCATTAATACGGCTGTTAAAAATATAACCAATAACTTCATCCAGTTCCTCAACCGTCTGAGGACGCCTGGCCCGGGTCGCAGCCTCGGAACCATCCGCCAGCATCAGCAGGGCTGTCTCCCGACTCTGGGGCTTAGGCCCCGGATAGCGAAACTCACTCTCGTCCACCAATCCAGATTCACCATTAACCGCCTCGACGGCTTTACGGTAAAAGAAACTTACCTGCATTGTACCATGATGTTCAAGAATAAAGTCCTTAATCTGGCTCGGCAAATGATATTCATCTGCCAGTTTGACCCCATCCCGCACATGGCCGGTCAGCACCGAGACGCTGGTATAGGGGTCGAGACGGTCATGGGGATTATTTAGACCGGCCTGATTCTCAATGAAAAAATAGGGACGCATCAACTTCCCCACGTCATGCATATAGGTTCCCACCCGGGTCAATAAAGCATTAGCCCCGATACGCTCGGCAGCCAACTCTGCCATACTGGCCACCATCATAGAATGTTGGAAGGTGCCGGGGGCCTCACGGAGCAGCCGCTGGAGCAAGGGATGGTTGGGGCGGCTTAGTTCTATAAGGCGAAATGTCGAGGTCAGATCAAAGGGATAGGCCAGGAGGAACAGGCCACCGAGTGCCAACCCCCCGGAGATCACACCTCCGGCGACACTGCCGCCGGCATTGACTAACACCGAAGAGAGATCGTTAACAGTGAAATCGCGCATAGAGAGTGCGATTAGGGCTACCCCCTCAAACAAACCGGACAGCAAGCCGGAGCGGAAGAGGGAAATAGCTTGCTCATACTGGGGCAAAGAGACTATCGCCACAAGACTGCTGAGAACTACCAATATCACTAGGTCCAGAGAACGCCCGCCTAACCAGCCACACGTAATGCCCAGGAATACAGAGGCACCGATAGCGGTCGGGGGGCCGATGGTGGTCGCCACAAGCATTGCCAGCGCAGCACTGGGGAACAAATAGGGCAATACAGAACCGGAAGGAATCAATAACCAGGCCAGAATCATAAAGAAGGCAAGTAAAAATAGCAGTAGTATTTCCTGGCGCCGTTGGTTAAGGACTTGGGGTTGCAACTGATAGATATACAGACCTAAAAATACCGACAGTAATGCGGAGACTAAGAAGGAAACACCAATATCCACATTGCGTTTACGGGATAACAAACCCAGAGCTTCCAGGGCTTCGATATCCAAGTCGGTGACAATGCTTCCCTCCCGAAAAACAATCTGCCCCCGGCTTAAAGTGCGAATCGCCTTGCTGGTCTCTTCCCACGCCTTCTGGCGCGCAGCTTCGGTGGCAATTTCATTATACAGGACATTAGGAACCATAAAGGACTGTACCAATTCAGAGACCAAGGCAGCCTCATCCTGGGGCATATCCAAGGGGACCATTGCCGGCACCCGGCCCCGTATATTACTCAAGTCTTGCTCGCGGACCTCTTGCTGACGCATAATCTGGTCGAGCAGCCGGCGGGTTTCTAACTGGACATCGTTCCAATTCTGGCTTGGCAAGACCAATAAGGTATTGGTACTGCTATCTGAAAGCGCGGCCAACTCCGAGACAGCCCGCACCCAGGTTATTTTTTCCGCATTGGAGGCATAAGTATCCGCACGCACCGCACTTAAGAAGCGCAACACATTACGGACACGGGCCAATTGTTCCCGGGCTAAAGTGGGATTAGGACGAGTATAAACAGGCTGGACTTTCTGTACTGCTGACTCACGAGCGCGCAGGCTGAGTATCTCACTCTCATAAGTCAAGTCACGTGGTACCCGCACATCTTTGGGAGCCACATCTCCAGCTTCCAAGCCGTATAGACTCGTCAACGAAAAGACGAGCACAATTGTGGTCACGCACGTTAACGCCAGCCCCGACAGGATCTGTCGCAATACCCAATTTCGTGAGTGCCCTTGTATTGCCCTGACTTCCATAATCATAAGTAATATACGAGTTTTACTAAAACACAAGAGGGAGCACTTTAGGAGTGCTCCCTCTTCTCAAAACTCCATGAATTCTCTTGTATCTAAGATAGTCCCCAATATTAGAGTTTACCTCTCGGTTACCCCGTTTTGGGAATAGCTGTTCTTTGGAACTATCTAAGTGTTACTCAATAATAACTCCACAATTCCATCCAACCAGAACAAATCAGGTAAAGCACAGATATTGTTTCAAGCAATCACTGAAATAACAACTCAGGCAGAGAGCAACTCACGAACGGTCTGACTTATCATCCTACCATCAGCTTTACCCTGTAGTTGTGGCACCAACACCTTCATTACTGCACCCATATCACGGGGAGAAGTGGCCCCAACCTCAGCAATAACCTGGCGGGCTATGTCTGCGATTTCTTCAGCATTGAGTTGCTCCGGCAAATATGCGCGGAGAACATCCAATTCAATCACCTCATCACGAACTAGATCATCACGTCCGGCATCTTGCATCATCTTTAGCGCATCCTCGCGACGGCGAACTTCTTGTTGAAGCACCAAGATCATATCATCGTCACTCAACTCACCCTTTTCAACCTCGGCCAGTTGAATGGCAGACAACACCATACGGAGTGCGGACTTGCGACGTTCGTCGCGCGCACGCATAGCCGCATGTAGATCACGCTTAAGTTGTTCTTGTAGATTCATTGGTGCTTACTCCACACTGTAGAATTCAATCTAAACTTTAGCACTCTGTCAGGTCTTAAATGACGGGTTAAAGATGAGCTACATATGTAGTCAAACTACCCATCAATTATACCTTGCAGGAGCACTAGTAGCTCTTGCGCTTATCTTTAAGCGTAGTGCGGCGGCTCTTGCGGAGCTTAGCAGCACGTTTGCGCTTACGAATAATGCTAGGCTGTTCAAAATAACGTCGCTTACGGATCTCAGATAGAATGCGATCCTTTTGCACCTTTTTCTTAAAACGGCGCAATAGTGAATCAAAAGACTCGTTATCACCAGCTACGACATAGGTCACGCCCATCCCCCCTTTTTTGCTCCCGATGTCAATACTGTCGCCACTAAACACCGGCTAGGAATGAATTAGGTTACAGCCACATTATATCGGGGGACGTAAAATTGTCAAGATTATAAAATTTAGAATGCATGAAGTAAAGCACGACTTTATGAAGTATCACTCCAATCATAAACAACAAAGAGCAAGACATTACTCCCGGCCGCTCTGACTTCCTCAAGCCGGCCTCCGGGGTATAAGGATTGCAGGGTAACTAACTCACCTAACCGGTCACCCAATATCACAAACCGTGCCGGTGTAGTCACCGTTTCGGGGAGTTCACCGGGAAGGACATCCATACCCGGCTGGTCACGCAGCAGAAAAGCCAACGCACCAAAATCCCAATAGAGTACCGGAGGACCTAAGAAGTAAACCGTACTACCCGCTAAGGGGTGCGCTTGGTGGTAATGAGCAAATTCCGTAGCAACTTGAGAGGTGGGATTTCCATAAACGCGCCGGGGCGTATAGATAAGAAAATAGAATGTGCTGTTTAATACGATAATCGCGGCCAATAGAAACCGGAGTGCGATCTCACGAGTTTCACGGTACTTAAAGAACTCTCCCAGGGCTTCCACAGCCCACGCTACCAACAAGGCCACTGCCGGCACCAGAAGAAGTCCCCGCTGGCTACTAGGCGGGTTCTCAGTCATCCCCCAAGCCATAAGGACAGTAGACCAGAACCATAAGAGAGTTAAGCCTCGCGAGGGCCAACGCCAACGCAACACAGTAGCAACCATACCGACTAGCATCAGCGTCCCGGTTAAGAAATCTACCAGGGGTGCTTGAGGAAAATACCATAATGTGGTATCAGGCGTATAGTGGAAAGCCGTCACAGCCTTAAAGAATTGTTTTAACAACAGCGTAGCCACCGGTTGCCCGGTCTGTTGAGCTTCAAAAGCCAGCCACCCAGAGGCAAAGATACTGACAGAGTGATACCGGGCGACCAGGTTTTCAGGATGGGCCGAGTACCACATTAACAACGGCAATAAGACCACAAGAAATCCCAGAATCATCAACCCTATACCTTTTACATAGCGGCTGATAAATCTCGGTTCTACTAAGGCCCGCCATACCAGGAAAAAACCGGCAAGAAACCCCACCCAACGCGCGCCGAAGTACCCGTACCACCCCAGAGCTACTACCATCCCGGTTAAGCCCCATGCAGCGGAAGGTTGGACAGCATCCGGGGCATGCAATGCCTGCCACAATAGCCACAAGGCCAGCGTAGCCACTAACGGGTCTGCAATCTGGTTAGATGCTAAACGGCTAAAATGAATATGGTAGGCAGTAGCCGCGACCACAATTGCAGCCACCCATCCGGCCTGTTTGCCCCCCAGAGAACGGACTAACAGAAATGTGGTCAGGACCGTGAGCGTTCCTATAAGCGCAGATAACAACCGTGCCCCGGCCATCGTCGCGCCAAAGATGCGTATACTGATGCCATAGGCGAATAATGACATTGTGGGTACGGTGTACCAGCCGGTGGTAAAGGGATTACCCAGGGGATGCTCTGCCAAGCGCAGACCATCCAAAGCCTGCGTGCCCTCATCCCCACCGAAGTTGCCGGGGATGGAATCTAAAGCCACCCCCCGCAGCAGGAAGGCAGTGACTAACAAAATAATAAGGCCGGCCTGCTCCCGGCGCGACAGCGAGAGAGAGGGTAAATGTTGCTTCCAGTGACGGGGAACGAGAGTAACCATAAACCCAATCAGTGCCACAAGCCAGAAGAGAAACAGAATCGTGAAATCGGAATGGGGATCACGATGGCGTGCCGCAATGCCAACCGCAAGAGACAATAACAGTGCGCCCCCACGCCCCCCCATACGCAGCCAAGTAGAGAGAGACCACCGGGACCAGTGAGTCAAACCCCGGCTCGGCAAAGCGTTAGCAGGGCGTCCTAATGAGAAGAACAGTCCCCCTATCCCTACGATAAGGACCAGAAGACCTTCCCAAATATGGAAACCGGCACCAAGGGCATAAGTCCCGGTCAGTGTCAGGGCCAGCGAAACAGCCGCGAAAAGATTCATTCCCGGCAGCTCAAACTATTATGAACAAAGTTTATAGATGCGTTCAGATGTCTCGCGAGCGCGATGGCGCAATAGGCCCAATGGCGAAGTACCACGAATCGCAACCGCTAACAAGGCATTGACATCAACACTAATAGCATACAGCATATAGTCATCACCGGTAATACTTTGCTCAAAGCGACGTTGTTCCTGTCCCAAGATACGGGCGACCTTCTCCGAAGTCATCCAGCCATGCACCACAGCGCGGGCCACCGCGTCGGCCTCACTGGTATTCAGATGGCCTACCGAGGTAACCATACGCCGGCCAAGTGTCAGCAAAACACAGTCGGCAGCCAGTTCCTGGGCCAAGCTATCCATCAAGGAGCGAATACGGTCCTTATTAGCCAGCACAGCATCGCTAGATAACCCCCATCCCGACAAACCACCGCCGGCAGCCTGTGACTCCGGTTCTGTCTCAGATTCAGGTTCTTCTTCCTGGACAGGTTCAGGCGCAACAAACACCGGTGCAGTCTTGACCTGGGGGACCTGGATTTGAGGCTCCGGCTGGGGGTCCGGTTCAAAAACAAGTTGGGGCTTAGGTGGTGGGGCGACCGGAGCCGGTGCAGCCGGCTCGGAGACAGCTATAGTCGCCAGCAACGGTGACTGGAGAGCTTCGGCAATACGCGCCGGTAATTCCGGGATAAAGAAAGGCTTAGGCAACACGCCCTGTACCGGAATCTCCGCCGCCGCTTCGGGGATCTGTTCACCCATCATCGGGATCAACACTAATCGCATTGAAGGTGACAGTTCCCGCAACTGTTTGGCCAATGCAAAAGTATCCGGGTCCTTTAATGCAATATCCAATAATGCCATATCCGGGGGATGAGAGCGTGCAGAATCGAGGGCCGTACTGCCATCTTCAAAACTCTGCACATCATACCCCTGACGTTGCAATTCATCGGTGAGCAACATCGCAAACGCTTGATTGGGATCGACAACCACAATATGTGTCATACCATAACCTCAGATAGGAGATACTACAATTGTAACGAGGACGTGAGAAAAAGCAAATATAAAAAATGCTCTCATAATAAGCAGAGAGGACTGAGTTGAACTCAGTCCTCTCGAAGTTACTCAGACAAAATAGATTTAGGATTCGCTATTGCGCCAGGTAATAGGCAGATACAACCAATATCCAGTGTCTACGACGTCAGGATCGAGGTAATCAGGTGTACCATCATCATCCGTATCAACAGCATCCTCAGGATCACCATCCACATTGAGGTCTGGCTGCTCGTTGATAGTAAGTATACCGTCGTCGTCGTCGTCGTCATCCAGGTAATCGGGTGTGCCGTCATTATCAGTATCCTGGTAACAGTTGCCACCCTCACAGACACACTTGGGATCATCCTCTTGACAATCACCTGTCTCATAAATAGTATACACACTATCCCCATCATCGTCCAAATCCTTGTAATCAGGGGTATCATCATCGTCGGTGTCCACGTAGCAAGCGTCACCATCGCAGAAACACCCATCGGTATCAGGATTAGCGGCATCGGGGGTACAGGTCACAGCTTCATATTCAGTATGAACACTATCCCCATCATCATCGGGATCGGCAAAATCTGGAGTACCATCATTATTGGTATCCACAGAGCAGGTGTCCCCAACGCAGGCACAATTATCAGTACCCTCGTTAGCAGCATCAGGGGTACACACCTCTAGCTCGTCGGCCGTAGCCACGCTGTCGCCGTCATCATCGGGGTCCTTGTAATCCGCCTTACCATCGTTGTCGGTGTCCACATAGCAAGCGTCGCCATCACAGACACAGCCATCGGTATCAGGATTACCGGCATCCGGCGTGCAGGTCACAGCTTCATCTTCTGTAGCCACCCCGTCGCCATCATCATCATCATCCAGATAATCAGCCGTACCATCGCCATTCGTATCTATGGCATCATCAGGATTACCATCCCCATTAGGATCAACTCCCTCCTGAGCAGTAGGCACGCCGTCATCATCATCATCATCATCCAGGTAATCAGGGGTGCCATCACCATCGGTATCTATAGCATCATCAGGATTACCATCGCCATTGGGATCAGCCCCTTCTTGGTCGGTATTCAGCCCATCACCATCATCATCATCATCCAGATAATCAGGCGTGCCATCACCATCAGTATCTACGGCATCATCGGGATTGCCATCACCATTGGGATCAGCACCCTCTTGGTCGGTGTCTAGTCCATCGCCATCATCATCATTATCCAAGTAATCAGGGGTGCCATCACCATCGGTATCTATGGCATCATCAGGATTTCCATCACCATTAGGGTCAGCTCCTTCATGGTCAGTATCCAGTCCATCGCCATCATCGTCATTATCCAGGTAA
>JAFGKB010000040.1 GCA_016928755.1 Anaerolineae bacterium
GCTTCCTTAGCCTTGTAGGCTAACTCACGCAGTGATGGGTAGGATACGGTTGGCTCATTGATAGCAAAAGCTATATTGTGGCAACCTTCCTGGTTAGCGAGAGCAATAACCCGCTCCGGCGTAAGTTCAAAGTAGAGCAATGGTTCGGGTTCAGAACGGGCCACATAAGCATTTGAGCAGTACTTACAGTCAAAATTACAGCCGGCTGTTCCCAATATCATCGTCCTGCTTCCCGGTTGGAAATGGTAAAAAGGAATAGCTTCTATATGACTGATACCCAAGCTGCTGTAACGATGGGGGTATCGTTCCACGACCTGATCATCAACAAAGTGATACATCCTGCAAAACCCCAGGGTTTCAGGCCCTAATTCACAGCGACGCTCGCAGAAAGGACAAATCATTTTATTCATAGACATTTCTCTCCCTAGATGATAGTGCATTCAATAATGGCACAATAGCCTTCGTGGTTGTGTTTTCTCCGTTTGAGACCGACACAACCTTTACATTGACGTTGTAGAGCATTTTCAATCTCTCGGCGGTGATAATAGATTCGGCATGTCCTTCGGCCATAAACTCCCCATCTTTCATCAGCGCGACTTTGTTAGAGACCAACAAAGCATGTTCTGGAAAGTGGGTGGCTATCAATACTGAAATATTACGTTCATAAGATAACTGCTGAATAGTCTTCAGTATAAGCATCTGATTGCCATAGTCCAGGTGCGAGGTTGGCTCATCCATTAACAGGATTTGTGGTTCCTGGGCCAGTGCCCGCGCAATCAAGGCCAACTGTCGCTCTCCCCCGCTGATTTCCGTGTAGGCTTTATCTCGCAGGTGCGCGATCCCCACGGTCTCTAAGGCCGCCTCGGCGATTTCCGTATCGCGTTGTGAAGGTGTCGCGAAAAAGCCTAAGTGAGGGGCACGCCCCATCCGCACAATTTCCAAGACTGGATAGGGGAACAACAGTGCTTCATCCTGGAAGACAAACCCGATCTGTTTCGCTTTTTCCGTATCACTGAAAGTGTGTAAATCTTTACCTTGGAGAGTCACTTCCCCGGTTTTCAGGGGTAAGATGCCGTTGAGGCAACGCAGTAGGGTAGTTTTTCCACAACCATTAGGCCCTAGCAGACAAAAAATCTCTCCGGCTTGGAGTTCCAGTGTTAAGCCGGAAAAGATAGGCTGCTGGTTGTAGCTAAAAGCTGCGTTTTCGAGGCGTAATCTTGATATCATCGCCAGCCTCCTTGGGTTTTACGCAACATAAAGGCGAAGAAAGGTGCCCCGACAATGGCGGTAAGGATGCCTAGTGGGATCTCTGCTGATGTAATGGTACGGGCTAGATTATCAATAACCAGCAGATAGGTTGCCCCCAGTGCCATTGATGCCGGGAGAAGGACTTTATGGTCCGGGCCAACTAACATCCGCCCTACATGGGGAATAACTAAGCCTACCCATCCGATAATACCGCAGACACTGACTGCAGAAGCGGTTACAACAGTACTGCAAATGATGACAATTGCTTTCAGTCGCTCGGTTCTCACACCTAATGACTGCGCAACCTCATCCCCCATAGAGAGCAAGTTGATACGCCAGCGCACAGCTAACAAGCCCACCATGCCGAGTAACATCGGGGGTGCGGTGGTGATGAAATCACGCTTTGAGATTGCCGCCAGACTCCCCATCAACCAGAAGACGATGGCCGGGAGCTTTTGGTTGGGGTCGGCGACATATTTAGCTAAAGAGAGCAATGCAGAGAATATCGCCCCGATAACAATACCGGAGAGTACTAACATCAGTGTCGGTGTGGTTTTGTAGACTCGGCTGATGGTATAGCTTAAAGCCACGGCTAAGATACCGAAACCGAGGGCAAAGACCTGGATAGTGATGGAGTTACCGGAGATGAGGATACCTAGTGCCGCACCGAAGCCGGCCCCGGCAGTTACGCCTAAGATATCCGGACTGACCAATGGATTTTGAAACATCCCCTGGAATGCCGCACCACTGATAGCCAAACCGGCCCCCACACCCATCGCCATTAAGATACGTGGGAGACGGATATTGAAGATGACAGTTTCCACCGTGCTGGGCCAATCCGGCGTAATGTGTACCACCCGTGATGCCAGTACCCGTATGAGCAACATCGGGGAGATTGGATACCGGCCAAAGAAGAACGAGAGGAGAGCGATGGTAAGCGGTAAAATAGGCAATAGGATCGCGATAGTTTTTTGCTTTTTCGTCATATTTTTATCACATTACCTGGTCCGGCTAGATACCGGGCCAGGTAGAGGTTATAAGTATGGTTAGGGATTGATAATCGCTTCGATTTCAGCGTCTGAGAGTTCGGCACCATAGATAGTGGCATAGAATTCCCGTGCCTCGGCTTGCATATCCAGGTTAACCAGGTCGGGATAGCACTTATCCGCCAACCACAGCCGGGAGAGTAAGGATTCCAGGTTAGGACGGCCCCAGGAATCCAGAAATCCCGGTGATGCCCGGTAGACACGGCCCTCTTTGACGGCGGTGACATCGGCCCACTGCGGGTCGGCGAGCACATCTTCAACGGTATCCACACAGGTCTGATCCAACACGATAACATCAGGGTCCCATAAGATGACCTGCTCCATTGAGATCTCATGGGAACCACCCCCCAAGATATCTGCGGAGACATTAATAGCCCCGGCGTCCTCAATCTCATAGTGCCAGGTTGATTCCCGACCAAAGGTAGACAGGACGCTATCACTGCCGCCAATGTAAACTTTTGTTCTTTCCTCTACATCTTTAATACTCTCGTGAACGGCACCGATTTTAGCATCATAGTAAGCGCTGATTTCCGCAGCCCGTGCCTGGGATTGCGTGTCACCCAAAATATCGGCAATTATATCAATACTTTCCTTGTAATAGTTTAGGTCAATACAGACCACCGGTACCCCTAAGTTCTCCTGGAACTTATCCGGCTCAAACTGCCAGGCAGCGGTGAGCAAGATCTCAGGTTCTGTCAGTAGCACACCTTCCTCATTCATATTGTAGAATACACCGGCATCAGGCAGACTCTTGAGAATAGGAAAGAGTTCCATCTGCCGTTCGCTCTTGGCAGTTAGCGTATCAATCCCGGCCAATACATCGGGACGGTTGAGCACCAGGATAGCAGTAGTAACATCCGGGTAAACACTGGTAATGCGGCGTGGGTGAATTGGAATTTCTACAGTACGGCCATTCATATCGGTAAACACGCGACTTTCACCAATCTCGGATGGTAACTCTACATCATCCAACTCCGGCCCGGCATAATCAACACCGAAGACATGGTTGTAGAATTCATCGGCTTCGGTATCCATATCTATATTGGAAAATTGCTCAGGGTAGAACTTACCGGCCAACCATTCGATGCAGAATAAGGCACGCGGAGAGGAGAAATCCCAACCCGCTTCGGGAAGGGCGTAAACGCGCCGCTCCTTGACCGCGGATAGCCCGGTCAGTTGTTCATCATTAAGGACTTCCGCAACAGAAGCCCCATTTAAAAGGATAATAACTTCGGGGTCCCATTGCAACAGTTGCTCGGCGGAGACTGATGGTAACCACCCTGTTAACTCTCCGGCTACATTAACGCCGCCGGCCGCCACGATCTGGGCGTGTTCAAAAGTGTCACTGGTATAAGCATGATATGTATCGTGACCGCCATAAAAGACCCGGACTTTCTCTGCCTCTGGAATTCCTTTAACTAGCGTCTCTATCAAGCCCAATTTCATCTCCAGGTAGGTTATCAACTCCTCGGCTCGTTCCTCAGCGTTGACGCACTGTCCGACGATGCGAATATCGTCCATATAGGCATCTAATGTCTCAAAATGAGCGATAACAACCGGTAAATCCGGGGCTTGTTCTTTTAGCGTCTCCGCCTGCTTGATACGCCCGTAGCCACCATGCAATACCAGATCGGGGTCAAGTTTTAACATCTCCTCGGTGTTAATATCATTACCGGCATAGGGGGCCGACTTCTCTGTGAGTTCAGGGTAGACACGAGTAATAAACGCGCCGTACATCTGCCCGGCTTTCACCATTTCATCAACGGCGATAATCTTATCCGCCTGACCCAGTGCACAGATAATCTCTGTAATACCGGAGCGCATCGAAGCCACCTTTGTTACGTCTTTGGGAATTGAGACCTCTTCTCCCAGGGAATCCGTCACCGTGGTCACTTCAGCGGGGTTTGAGGATATGCCTGTATTGGCACACCCTCCGGCCAACAAGGCTAACAACAAAAATAAAGCTAATAGGGGAATATAACGTTTGTTCATTAGTAACACCTCTTCTGATTTTGTGTAAATTGGAACAATGATACAGTAGCGTTGTCTATATAACTCTTTGTATCATCACAAAAATATCAATTTTAGCGAATTTGTCAAATCCCCTCCCTTAATAAGCAAACGGCAAAAGTTTTAAGAGCCACTGTCTAATGCGAATTTCCTGTTAATATACAAGGGATAGTTATTCCTTGTATAAGGTGTAATTGACGGGTATTTTGACTGTACATATAGCCTATCTTTAACTCAGCATAGAACACTTGAAAATGTTAGTCATAGGGTCTCAATCTTATGCTATAATGAAAGTATCTATTAACCCTTTTTAGTGATTGAAGCGAGGGACGTTACCATGAATACGGAACGAACCGGTTATGATGCACCGTGGAAGGCCGCCTTAGAGCACTACTTCAAGGAATTCACCGCCTTATTCTTTCCCCAGGTTCACCAGGGCATTGA
>JAFGKB010000041.1 GCA_016928755.1 Anaerolineae bacterium
AGGATAGATACGGCCATCGGTACCCCTGGCGGCCTTCTCCCACTCCGCTTCGGTTGGCAAGCGGTAGGGTTTTCCCGTAACCTCGGCTAGCCAGCGACAATAGGCCACCGCATCATCCCAATCCATATTAGCCACCGGATGGTCACTTTTACCATAAGGGATCTTACCATCTTCCCAATCTTCAGGAGCTTTATGACTTGTAGCGGCCACAAAATCCCAGTATTGAGCATTGGTCACCGGGGTTTTAGCAATATAGTAATCGGACAAGTAAACCGTATGTTGTGGAAACTCTTCTTCATAAGCCTCGCTATCCTTTGCTGGGTCACTGCCCATCAGGAATTCCCCGGCAGGAATAAGGATAAGTTCCGGTTCAAAGGGCTGGTCAGGGGGAATAATACGAGTCAGCGGTTTCGGTTCCAGGGCAAGACCAAAAGCCCGCTTAAGCTCAATAGCCAGTTCCCCGGCCCGTTGGTAGCGCGCACCAGGCTCTTTGTGCAAGGCACGCAACAATACGGCATCCACCTTTTCCGGTAATTCTGGGTTTAATGCCCGTGGACTTGGCGGGACCTTATCAAGATGCCAACGCATTATCACTAGAGGCGATGAAGCACTAAAGGGCACCTGTCCGGTGCACATCCGGTAGGCCACAACACCTAGGGCGTAGAGGTCCGAACGGAAATCCAACGCCTGACCATCGGCCTGTTCAGGGGACATATAATCCGGAGTGCCCATCACACGGGTGGTAGACTTCACATACTGGCTGCCTTCCAGTATCTTGACCAAGCCAAAATCCATCAGGGTCGTGTGAAGTTGCCCCTGACCATCCACTTCCACCATAATATTATTCGGATTGATATCCCGGTGCAGCATCCCCTGACTATGCGCATAGTCCAGGGCTGCGGCAAGTTGGGTCAAGATGTCCACAATCTGTTCCGGTGTAAGCCGACCATCAGCCGTTAACATATCCGTCAGAGTTTGCCCTGGGATATGCTCCATCGCCATATACACCTGACCATCTTCGTCCCCGACTTCGTGAACGGTGACGATATGGGGATGCCGCAGCCGTGCAACGGCTTTAGCTTCCTGGTAGAAGCGCCGAACGAATTCAGGGTCCCAACTATGATGGGGGGCCAGAGCTTTGAGAGCCACAGTGCGCTCCAAGGTGGTATCCCAGGCCTTGTAGACGATACCAAAGCCGCCGCGCCCGATTTCCGCGATGATTTCATATTTGCCTAAGTGTTCTATATCTTGCATTATTTCTCAGTGTATGCTTCAAGAAGAGATAGCTTGATTATATATGGGGATACAGGGGATGCAAAGTTGCGGGATAGATCAAAATCCTGTTCGTCTTGTCTAAAAAAGCGTGTTTGTCGCAAGAGATATTCTAAGTAGAATTACAGAGGTACGGCATAATGAAGAAAATGCAATGCACATATGAAAAAAGGAGCACTATGGATAAATCAACATCACCTCATCTGGAGTTAGCACAGGAGTTGGCCGGTTTGTTTAGCAAGTTCTCCACTGTGGAGGCGGTGGGCCTGGGGGGTTCGCTAACCGGCACGACCACCGATCGGGACTCGGATATTGACCTGTATGTCTATACAAACCAGGTCATCCCGCTACAAGAGCGAGTGGCAATCGCAGACAGACTCGGAACATCACAACGGGATATGAACCTCCAGTTCTGGGACCTGGGCGACGAATGGTACGATGCGACCACCGGTATAGAAGTAGACCTCATATATTGGGACCCGGCGTGGATAGCAGGCCAAATCGACCGGGTTGTAGTCCACCACCAAGCAAGCGTAGGGTATAGTACCTGTTTCTGGCACACAATACATACCACACAGGTCTTGTATGATAAAGTGGACTGGTTAAAGGGTCTCAAGGAGAAGTGTAAGGTCCCCTACCCTGAATCACTGCGCCGCGCTATTGTAGCCAAAAACCATCCGATATTGCGCAACGTCATCCCGGCCTACGCTCACCAGATAGAAAAGGCCATGAAACGCAATGACGCCGTAAGTGTTAACCACCGGGTGGCGGGACTGATAGCCAGTTACTTCGATGCGCTCTTCGCCCTCAATCGCGTCCTCCATCCTGGGGAAAAACGCCTGGTACAAAAGGCTTATAAACACTGTGAGAAGGTTCCCCCTAAAATGGGTGAACAGGTAGAGAACGTTGTAAAAGCCGCGCAGCCAGGCAACACAAGCTTATTGACTTATGTGGAGGATCTTATTGACGGGCTGGATGCCTTACTGTTCCAGGAAGGATTCGATCCGCAGACCTCTTTGCCCTTGGAAGAATAGAGTATATTGAGGGTGTCTCAGTCTACCGCGCGAGATAACTCTGGTCGCTGTATCCAATTACCCTTGAAGTAGGCTAAACAATCACCCTAACGAAAACTTTTGTAGTCTGCCCCTCCTAAATTGCACCTACCGAAATCAAGCGTATACTGTTTGCTGTTCTATAGTAACTAAAAACCATTAACTAAGCACAGGAGGCAAACAGTGAAACGTGGAAATTCCTGGACCTACATTGTTATAGTGATTGCGTTAATCATTGTCAGCGGTATTACAATCAACCATACCCTGGCACGTCAAGGAGATAGTGTTCCATCCAGGGCACAGACGGCATTGGGTACGGCGTTCACCTACCAGGGACAATTGAAAGATGACGGGACCCCGGTAAATGGCGACTATGACTTTCAGTTTATCCTCTATGACGCTGTTGCTGGAGGTTCACAGATAGCCGGGACAACGCTCATTACCAAAACGGCCATCCCGGTATCCGACGGACTGTTTACCGTAGCCCTTGATTTTGGCAATATCTTTGAAAACAACAAGCTCTATCTCGAAGTAGGCGTGCGGCCTGGTAGTTCAACAGGTTCCTATACCATACTCTCCCCACGCCAAGAAATCACACCGGCCCCCTATGCCCAGTATGCGGTGAGGGCTGGGAGTGCACTGTCCATTGATAGTGTCCCCTGGACAGATGTAACCGATAAACCAGAAGAGTTGTTCAAGCGCAGTATCTATATCACCGGAGAAGCCTTTAACCGTTCATCCACCACCGATATTGAGACTTCAAAATGGGGCATCCGCTGGCAGAACACCACAGCTACCGGAGGTTTTGTTATGCCACAACCGGCGGATTGGGACAAATCCACACCTTTTACTGTCACTCTCTACTTTGCTATTCCTAGTGCAGCTACACCGGGAACAATTTGCTGGCGATTACGGGCAGGTAGTTGTAAGATTAATACCAGTGGAGGCACCGGATGGGACTCCTTGAACTACTATACCGATGAAGATGCTGAGTTGCTCACTTACACTGAGACCGGAGGATACTCTTACGTGACAAAGTCTCAATCCTGGGTAAGTAAACGGAGCGGGACTTCTGGGTCATGGCACTTTGGTGACAGCGTTACAACAAACAACAACTTCTCTGGTAATCCAATCTGGCATTTTAACTTCCAACGCGG
>JAFGKB010000237.1 GCA_016928755.1 Anaerolineae bacterium
ATTTAGACCCGGCTCAGTATGGCAGTTTCTATGTTTACGCAAGGGTATTGACCGGTACTGCTATCGGTACTGTTATTACCAACACCGCTCTCATTACAACCAGTGATGTAGATAACGGCACTTATCAAAACTATGCTGAGCAGGTCAATACGGTAGTCACTCCTACCCTTGATTTCTACATCTATAAAACCTCTTATCAATCCCGCTTTTTCCTGGGGGAGAATATAACCTATACGATTAACTATGCTAATCAGGGGAATTGGCCGGCGGCAAATGTCCGTATAACCGATACCTTGCCCCAGGGCTTAACTTACTATTCCGCGACCCTTGAGCCTCTCCAGGTAAATGGTCAGGAGGTCGTTTGGGAGATACCCTTCGTTGAAGATGCCGGGGTGATGGAAGCCTTGGGACTGTACACACGACAATCGGGGAGTTTTGCCCTGGGAGATACGGTGACTAATACTATTAGTATTAGCGGTACTGGAGCTTACGGTCAGGTCACTCAGGAAGATTACCTGACTAACAACTATAGTGAGTATGCCGTAATCATTGGGGAGAACCAGGACACACTGTGGGGCAGTATGCCTTATGTAGCCCTTGCGGAAGGCACCGGCGGGCACTACATTGAACTCTCCCAAGCCTCCGGTGACTATTACGCTAATGTGACCAATGCTTCCGACATCGTGTTCACCGAGATGATGCGCGATGCCGACCTGGAAAAACAGATGACTACAATTACGGCAACGACCAAAACGTACCATGTCAACGTGGATGGTTATACAGAGCAGGTCAACTTCTTCCTGAACGGTCGCCCTGGCAGCGCAGTAAGTATGATCGTGTTAGATCCAAGCGGCGCAGTTGTTACCGAAAGTATGCGCTTACCGGCAACTCAAAGCATAAGTTATACAGCCGCCGGGACCAGTGAATACTACCGTGTCTACGATCCCACCCCCGGTGTCTGGCAAGCGATTATCTCCGGCACCGGCACATTTGCATTCTCCGCATCGGCCAATACCAGCCTGATGATGCGCTACCTTGGCGATACATCGCTACCCCAGGGTATCCCGGCAACGGTCATCGCTCGGCTTGAGGGTGAAGTGCGGACGGCCAGTTTTAGCCTGGTAGATAGTGAGGGGGCAACGCTCCAAACTTTGCAGATGTATGATGATGGACTGCACGACGATGGCATAAGTGGGGATGGTATCTATGGGGGTGTCTGGACGCCGGTGGACTCGGTCCAACACTATCTTAAGGTCACAGGAACCGATGATAAAGGCTATACCTTTGAGCGCATTGACTCCACACCGGTCAGAATCCAAAGTATGTATGTAGAGGCATCAAAAGACCTCACGGCAGAACCGGGTGATACGATTAACTACACCTTTGCTATCCATAATGACGGTGAAAATGATGATACCTACTATATGGTTTACAAATCTACCCAAGGGTGGGCGGATATCAGTGGCCTAGGTATTACCTTAGACGTGCCGGCGGGAGGAGTACATAATGTACGTATCCCGGTCCACATACCCGGTGACGCGGCTCTAGGCGACTATGACCGGTTACGAGTATTGGCGGTCAGCAAAAATACCCCGGAGCTAAACGACAAGGATGATGCCTTTACGATAGTCGGCAGTACTATTGACCTGGCAACAGCACAACTGATCAATGCGACGTGGATTACAATGCCCTGTGAACAATTGCCCTGCCCGCCACCGCAGTTAATAGAACCTCTGGAGCCGGTTATCCCGGTTAACGGTATAGTGACCTATACCGTACTTTATACTAATACCGGAATATCAGCGGCGAGAAACCTGGTTCTCACCGACACATTACCCCACGCGGTTGAATATCTGAGCGACACGTTAGGAGGCCCGGATGGTGAGCCAATACCCGGAACATTGGTCTGGGAGTTACCTGAATTACTAGGTGGCAATAGCAATGTCATCACGGTTTGGGGACGGGTCACGCCCAAAGCACACCAAGAGGAAGTATTGACCAACACCATCGAAATTATGAGCACAACCCCGGAAACCGTCACTCAGAACAACCAATCCTGGTCGGCGTTTACCGTCCGGGGCAGAATCCCATTGGCCCCGGATGACGTGGTTATTGACGGGCCAACGATGGGGACTTTAGATGTTGACCTGGAATTCACGGCACAGATTAAGCCGGCAATTACAGACACCTTACCTATCACCTACACCTGGGAGGCCACCGGGCAACTACCTCAAACTCATGTATCTTCACTTACCGAGGATGGCTTGGAAGATGCCATGATTTACCAATGGACAACCATAGGGACCAAGCAGATTACGGTTACTGCGGCCAACGCATTAGGGGAGGTCCGGGATATCCACATTATAAAAATCGTCGAAGCGCTTCCACCGGGAACGGTGGTTATCACCGGGCCAGTGGCGGGTAGTG
The DNA here is from genome assembly GCA_016928755.1 of Anaerolineae bacterium. GTDB lineage: Bacteria > Chloroflexota > Anaerolineae > B4-G1 > SLSP01 > JAFGKB01. The sequence continues at coordinate 2,428 of JAFGKB010000237.1, forward strand.
CTGACACCGTATATACATTTACGGCCCATGTCGGTCAAAACACGGCAACGATTCCCCTTACTTATACCTGGGAAGCTACAGACCATCCCAAAGTCACAAAGCAGAACACTACTTTGACCGCTACAATGGTCTACAGTTGGAGCACAGAGGGACAGAAAACTATCACGGTCACTGCCGGGAATGTTATGGGTGTGGTGAAAGATAATCACACTATTGATATTACCATTAGTGGCTATAACATCTACCTGCCATTGTTGATGCGGGAGGAGTGAAATGTGATGACGTGAGGCGTGATGCCGTGAGGCGTGAGGACGTGAGGCGTGAAGGGCCTTGGCTTTCTATTTGGAGAAGCCGAGGCCCTTTCATTTGCAGCATAATAATTCAGATAAAGTTTATATGCTGTTAAGTGTTATTCAACTTAATGTAGTATATCAAGCGTGTGTTTTCACTTTTAGGGTAAAGCCAGCCACAATGCATGGTCAACAAGTAATAGATCAGGTAATCCAACGCTTTTTGAGACCGTGAAACACGCACAATAGCCGTGTGCTCTTGACGCACGACAAAGACCTGTGAGATTCAATGGCTGGCGGTGCGTAGCAAAAGGCCAAATGCTACCTACGTTAGACAACAGTTTGTACTTTTTTAGGGATATGTCAAGTGGAGAGTGGAAAAGTAACAAAATATTCAATGCTGTGGATAAAAAACATGGTATTGTATTTTTATTTACTTTGTACTATACTATATTAAATAAAATTATATACTAACATAATCAATACTCTGATATGGAATATGGTGTTGATACAAGCCAAAAGGCATTAAGGGGAAATATACACCATTCACACATAATGAACATTGTATTGGAAGGTTATAAGCAATCTATTAAACAAGTTCACCTTACAGATTCAACCCTACATCCACAATGAAGTCGTGGTTTTAAGTGCTATTTCTTAACGTATCTGAACAAGAACCAACAAATCTGCCTCTTTAACACGATTACAAAGAGGCCACAACCAACAGATAAAGAAGCAATAAATTTGAATAGTATCAACTTCTTACCTGGATCAAACATAGGACGGATAGGTTCCAAAGAATACGTGAAACAGATTTTCAACATTACCATAAGCGATTGCTCTCAATCTACTCCCCCCTTCCAACCCTTAAGTATGAACTGTAATTAAGGCGGTTAAAAACACAGATTGTAAGTCAAAACATTAACTACTCGCAATAGCTGCAGTATAGACAGAGAACGATATCGAAGAACAGCAGGAAACCCTATCACTTTGTAAAGCGATGATAACGGGAATTAAGGCAAATTCAATATTAAGATATAGTCAGCAAGTTAAATTGTGGAAATTTAAAGGTTTATGAGGTCACTGACACGCAAAGGAGGAGAATTCATGAAACAGAAAAATGTCCTATTGGTAGCCACAGAAACTGCACCATCCCCCCCATTTCCCAAAACTGGCGTTTTGGGAAACGTGGTGTTTGGTCTGGCTAAAGAACTATGCCGCCAAGGCCATGACGCCCGCATTATTGTCCCTTGCTATCGTGGTGTATTGGATCGTAGTAGTATGCGACAGGTGATCTCTGAATTGCTAATCCCGTTAGGTGCCTATGAGAGAATGGCCAATGTCTGGAAGGTGGATAGAGACCCCATTGTATATTTAGTTGATGATGATCACAGCTTTTACTTCGGGCGGGATGATTTGTACGGTTATTTGGATGATTATGAACGCTTCATTTTCTTTACCCGTGTGGCTATGGAAATGTTATGTACCAAATCATTTAACAAAGAAGAAAATGGGTGGTTTCCCGACATCATTCAGGGATATGATTGGGCTTGTGGATTGATTCCAGGTTGGTTGTTGGAATACAGAGAAAAATTTCCGCAATTTCAGGAAACACGCTTCGTGCTCTCTGTTTACAATATTGGAAGACCAGGGATTTTCCATAGTCGTGCTTTGCGTGTAGCTAAACAAGAACAAGCTGGTATTTTCGATCTCCTTCAAGAAGACTCGGAGCGAATTAATTTCCTGGGCCGTGGTATTCTCGGTGCTGATAAGGTGGTTACAGTCAATCCTGATTATGGTTCTGCTAACCCATTACCTAACTCATCCCAAAGTTTGCGGGATATTTTGAATTTACGTAAAGAAACAGATGACTTAATTGGTATTGGTAGTGGTATAGATTATGACGAATATAATCCGTCGCAAGATACGTTATTATATTACCCTTTTAAGAATTCTCAAGAACGTTTAGCTAATAAAAGAACTTTGCAAGTTGAGTACGGATTATTACAAGATTCTTCTGTACCCCTGCTTGGTATGGTTAGCCGTTTGATTTTCTCCAAAGGTGTAGATCTGTTACCTGGACTAGAAAATTTATTGAGTGTATGGGATTTTCAACTTGTCTTATTAGCTGACCCAGGAGATATTCAATACCAAGCTGTAATCGAGGAGTGGGAGAAAAACTGTACTGCTTGTAAAATCCATAGAAAACCTTTCCTTAAAGTTTTCTATGGATTTGATGAGAAGTTGGCTCGGCGTATCTATGCAGCTTGTGATATTTTTCTCGTACCCTCATATGAAGAACCTGCAGGCGTTCAGCAGTTTGTCGCAATGCATTATGGTGCAGTACCAGTCGTACACCGCACAGGAGTATTAGGAACTTCTATAGTACACCACCAACCGGATAAGCGACCTAGAGAATACAGTACTTTGAATACAGGAGTAGGCTTTCTATTTGATGACTCAAACCACGAAGCTTTTTCTCAGACTGTTCAACAAGCAGTAGAAATATATCACTCTGATTTGGATGCTTGGCAAGAAATTCAAAGTCATAATATGCGGGCTAATTTTTCTTGGAATGCTCCAGCTGTACAGTATTATAATCTCTATGAACAGATATTAGCCCAAGAGCCAAGGTATTGGCAAGAGTCTGATAAAATTCTAATCTTAGATCCCAATATGCAACTCATACAGGCAATACTTGAGATTGATAGTTTGCCTGGGGTGAAAATACGCAAGGAAGAAGTATTGCTGAAACAAGCTGCCCGTTTAGTGCGTGAGGCAGTCCATTGTGATGCTGTTTATGTCTGGGCATTGGAAGCCGGAACCCTTTCTACTTCCTCAGTAGCACTTCCTCAGGAAATACACCTGGTTTCCCAAAGTTTAGAAGATACTCGGCAACGACCTACGCCACAAGAGAGTGAGTTAACAACTTTGCTTAGTCAAGGCTTTTTTAATGTTTGGAAACAGTATACTGAACTAGATGTAACCGCCGTTCCTCGTCCAATACTTGGTTTGGAGCAATCCGATCTAGCTCAACAGCAGGGATGGGTAGATGGTCGTTCAGTATTGATCACTGCACACAGTCGTCTGTTAGGGCGTATTGATGTTCTCTTTCGCGAAAGTGTGTTACCTGAGCAAGAAAAATGGCTAGCCAGTGCATTAACCACTTTAGCAAACTCTTTCGGATTTCGTTTAGAGACTATTCGCCTGTCTCGAGAAAAAGATCGCATCTTGAAAACAGATAATCGTCTGTTGCAAGCCAGATCTCTTCACAAAGCAGTTGAGATTGTCGTAAAGCAGGCGCAATCCATAACTCATGCTGACTTCGTTGATCTTTTCAACACTGAGCTACAACAGATAAAAATTACCCCTCTAACTATATCTATGCAGGATTTAACGGCTATTGGCAGGGAAGCAGCCAAGCAATCAATTGAGGGGCAACAGGTTGTTTATATTCGTGATTTAAGTGTAATGCCGAATAGTACAGGAAAACAGTTTGATATTCGATCCTTGATGGCTGTGCCTTTAATGAATATGGATGAAAATACTGTTATCGGTGTATTGGAAGTTGCTAGCAAACGTCCGGCAGCTTTTTCCCGCGATCAAGAACAAATGCTCATTCAGCATTTAGCTCCTCAAGCTGCTGCCGTTTTCCAAACCACTCGTTGGTATGAGCGCCGAGATCGGAGTCGCGTTGAACAATTACAGATGTTAACAAATAGTTTGACTGGTCGAGCTGATTTTCAAGAACTATTGGATAGAGTAGTAAAAACTACGGCCGAAGTACTAGAGGCTCAGGCTGCTTCGCTTTATCTTTTGGATGAGAACGGAGATAAGTTAACTATTAAAGCAGCATACGGGACACATAAACCACTACTGAAGATACCAGCTTGGTATAACATAGGAGAGGGTGTAACTGGATATATTGCCGAACAGAGCAAAATTTTGATGGCGCGGAGTATTGCAGAACTGCAGGAAAAAGTGCCAAGTTATAAAGGAAAGTATCTGAAGGAAATTGGCGGTTGTACTCCCAATGCATTCCTGGGAATTCCATTGGTTGTGAACTCAGATAGTCCTGATAAAAAGCGAGTGATTGGTGTTCTAAAACTAGAAGACCGTCCAAAATCAACAAATCGGCTCGACGCTCTCTTCAGTGAGGAAGATGTACGCTTAGCAGAATTGGCCGCTCAAGTTATTGTTACAGTTGTCTACAGTGCTTTGGTAAGTGATGCTCAGGTTCAGAATATAGGTAACAATATTAAAGTACTCTCCGATGTTCTAGCTGGAAGTCGAGAAAAAAGTGAATTAGTAGATAAGATCGTAGGCACAACAGCTCGTGTCTTAGGTGCAGAGGCTTCATCGTTATACCTAATTGATGAAATTACTGACAAATTGGTAATACAAGCTGCGACAGGATATCAAAAGCCTTTGGTTCAACAAGGGGCGACTTATACACTTGGAGAAGGGATTACAGGTTGGATAGCGGCTAAAGGGAAATTGTTCCGAGCTAACGATCTTAACGCATTACATGAACACCCTGCATGGGCAGGGAAACAAAATCCAGGTCAAAGGGGACGTGAGCCTAGATCATTTTTAGGGCTTCCACTTAAAGTAGTAGATCGTTATACGGGTAAGGAAAAAGTTATAGGAGTTCTCAAAGTGGAAGACATTGTGCCATCACCCAAACATCCAGAAGCTATTTTTACTGATCAAGATGTTTTGTTGGTTACCATGATGGCTAATATTATAGCTGTGGTAGTGTATAATACCCAAGTAAGTGATAATCAGCTACAAAAGCTGAATGATGATCTTGGAGAGTTATCCAAAGTCCTAGCCGGAAGCCGGGAAATGAGTGAGTTGGTAGACAAGATTGTAGACACAACGGCTCATGCATTAAGTGCAGAAGCTTCATCATTGTATCTAATTGACGAAGTTACTGGTAAGTTAGTGATACGAGCTGCGACTGGATACCAGAAACCACTGGTTCGAAAAAGAGCTACTTATACTGTTGGTGAGGGGGTTACAGGTTGGATCGCAGCCAAAGAAGAACTGTTCCGTGCTAATGATCTTGATGCATTACATCAACATCCCGCCTGGGCAGGGAAACAAAATCTAGGGCAAGGCGGACGCGAACCCAGATCGTTTTTAGGGCTACCACTTAAAGTAGTAGATCGTTATACCGGCAAAGATAAAATCATTGGGGTTCTCAAGGTAGAAGACATCGTGCCATCCCAGAAACATCCAGAAACCATCTTCACCGATCAAGATGTTTTGCTAGTTACTATGATGGCTAATGTAATTGCAGCTGTAGTATATAATACTCAGGTAAGTGATAACCAGTTACAGAAACTGAATGACGACCTTGGAGAATTGTCTAAAGTCCTAGCCGGGAGTCGGGAGATGAGTGAATTGGTAGATAAGATTGTAGACACAACAGCTCGTGCATTAAGTGCTGAGGCATCATCATTGTATCTGATTGACGAAGCTACTGGTAAGCTAGTAATACAAGCTGCAACTGGATATCAAAAACCATTGGTTCAAAAAGGGGCTACCTATACAGTTGGTGAGGGCGTCACGGGGTGGATCGCAGCCAAAGGAGAGTTATTCCGTGCTAACGATCTTGATGCATTACATCAGCATCCCGCTTGGGCAGGGAAACAAAATCCAGGGCAGGGTGGACGTGAACCTAGATCGTTTTTAGGACTGCCACTTAAAATAGCGGACCGTTTCTCTGGTAAGGAAAAGGTCATAGGCGTCCTCAAAGTGGAAGATATCGTACCATCTCCTAAACATTCAGAAGCTATTTTCACTGATCAAGATGTCTTGTTAGTTACTATGATGGCCAATGTAATTACTGCTGTTATTCAGAACACTCGACAAGGGGAAAAACGTGTTGGTGAGATTTTAAAACAACTAGGAACCCTTTCTACCTCAACTAGTGCGGCATCAGACTTACTGAAGAAAGTTGCCCGCAGCACCGACTTGGGGATTCTGGATCAGTTAGCCATCACAATTGCTGCTATATTAGACAAACAACCAAAACAAATTGAGGAAGAAGCAAAAGCCTTATTTGAAGCAGGAGCTAACCCATCTATCTATAATCGTATTGCCAGTTGGGCCAGAAATGATATCGTGAAGTGGGAATTCTCTTTACTGGATAACGTATTTGACATTTCTACTATAACTAGCCAATGGGAACAAATCTCACGTGTTATTGAGCCTTGGAAAATTCTAAGACAATGCATCGACGATCCTGAAAAGTTTGCAAACAGCACCTCGTTATTGGTTAAGCAATTAGCTCGGGTTATTGAGGGAGATGTGAAAGATCCAGCTAGTGATCCTTATGCCATCTGGTATGCTTGTGTGCTAGATGTGCAACGTATTTTTGGTCAGCAGAAACAACTAGATAATATTCCTATTTTGTTTCAAAGACAAGGGAATTTAAATGAAGATAACTTGGATCGTTTGGTAAGGTTTGCTCAAAGGGGGCTAAAACGTCCTTATTCGGTAGTAGTGGTTATTTTATGGTATTTCGGTACTTCAGAGAAACAAATTAACGAGATGCGAGAACGTGCTCGGGCGCATGCTGTAGATGTAGTGATTATTGACCTAAAGCAGGTATTACAAATTCTAGCTTCTCCGCACGCACCAGACGAATTTCGGTCCATAGTATTGCGGCAGGCCACTTATATTACTCCTTTTGTGATTGTTGGGCCAGTGCCTGATGCTTTATTTTTTGGACGGGATCAAGAATTGCGTGAAATCATCCAATATGTTGGGGCTGCCCGTTCCTGTGCTATTTTGGGCGGACGACGGTATGGTAAGACTTCCGTACTTCAACGCTTGTATCGTGTGCGCCTACCAGAAGCAGGTTTCCGCGTAATTTATCAGGACTGTGCTACTCTCTCTACGTATGAGAAATTCTTATCTACTCCCTTAAGAAACTGGCGGCCGGAAGCTCCAATTGACGCACCAGAAACCTTTCAAGATTTGCTTAAATCCCCCCCTGTAGATAAATCACTCGTTATGCTCTTGGATGAAGCTGATAAGCTCGTTCCTATTGATCGTACCAATGGTTGGCCCATTTTTAATATGCTAAGATCATTGACTAACTCCGGACATGCACAAATTGTTCTTAGTGGCGAACGCACACTCCGTGAGGGATTGCGCGATCCTGGAAGTCCCCTATTTAACCTTGCTAATGAGATATTACTTGGCCCTTTAGACCTTCAGGCTGTTGATGAACTCGTAACTCGTCCTATTAGACAACTGGAGATAGAACTGGATGATGAGGTTGCAATAGTAAATCATATTTATAGTTTTACAGCAGGTCATCCAAATGTAGTTCAACGACTTTGTGATCGTCTGATCAAACAGCTCAACAAACATAGTGGCCGTCGCATTACCCTAGATAACATAAAAACAGTAATTGAAGACCCCGCTTTCCAGCGCAATGATTTTCTTAGTACCTACTGGGAAGCTGCTACTGTGCTAGAAAAAATCATCTCTTTGTTAATGGCCGATGATGAAGGTGTACGTACATTGACTACTGTGCGCCAAGCTTTGGGTGGTCGGTGCAACTTAGACCTCAATGCACGCGAGATTGATGATGCACTTCAACACTTAGTAGATCTACGTGCCATTCTCAAACGCACTCCTGCTGGTTATAAATTTGCTGTCGAAGCTTTTCCTCGAGTAGTTGCCGGAACAATGACTCTTGATGATATGTTAGAAATACTTATTGAAGAGTATCAGGAGCAGGAAGAATGAATATAACTTCCTTTAAAACTGGAGGCCCACTCACCGATGATCATGCTGCTATTTATATTGAACGTCAAGCTGACCATGATATATTAACACATTTATGGGCTATGAATTACTTGTTAGTCATTGAGCCACGTCAGCAAGGCAAAACTAGCCTGATTAACCATTTAATGGATCATTCAGCTCTAAATAGAATGGCTTTGGTTTATGTATACGTGAACCCGCAGAATCGTTTTAGCGATACGTCTTGGTACCAATCGCTTTGCTCACGCATTTTACATCAATTGCGTAAATTTTTTCCATGTGATCAGTGGCCCTCTATTTCAACAAACAGTGTTAGTTGGCGCGATTTCTTATATGAAGTGGGTATGCAAGCGACGACTGCTAACTGGCGTATAATTATCGCATTAGATGAGATTGGTGCTTTGAATTTTGAAGGATCAACTGAATTTTTTAGTGTATTACGGGATGTATATAATTCCCGCAAGGCGGAATCAGAATTCCAGCAGTTGACCTTTCTACTGTCTGGCACATTTCACCCTCGCGATTTAATTCAAGATAGCAATATTTCGCCTTTTAACATTGCCCATCGTGTACGTTTAAAGGATTTTAATTTAGAGCAAGTTTGTGAGTTGGTTAGTAAGGGGCCTTGGTCAGATAAACAGATTAAGGCTTTAGCACAACGTATCTATTACTGGACAGATGGACAACCCTATCTCACTCAACTATTGTGCTCTTATCTGAAACCAAATGCGATTCCTACCGATGTAGATACTGTTATTGAGCATATGCGCATCAAGGACGAAAACCATCTCCCCCCAATATTGAAACAACTCAGTAGTAGCGAAAAACTACGCAGATATGTTGAGCGGATACTGGATGGAGAACAAATCAGATTTTACCCGCAAGAGAACCAACGTCAATCAGCATTGGAATTACTAGGTGTAATTAAAGAAGATACAGAGGGATTCTGTGTTATACGTAATCGCATCTACAAATGGGTATTTAAAGAAAATGAGATGTTTTCTTTTATCAATCGAGGTAAAACTTTTATCTTACGACCCAAACCACAGAACTCACTGTCATCGAAAGGCACAATGAATATTAAACATGGACTAGAACGACTGAAAGCGTGTTTATCGCACTCTGCCCCTGATAGCTTACCCAATTTCCTCACCCTGGAAGCGCGTTGGAACAAAAATAAGAACGACGAATTGATTTTCGGCAGCAGCGAAAATACACGCAACGAGCGCAGTCAGATTATATATGCACTTAATACGCTATCATTAGCTAAATGTGGCACCAGCTTCAACGAACTATGTGAGGGAAAACCGCTAACCACAGCGATTACAAACAACTCCACTACACAACAGCCAGATGAAGTTTTGAAGCGACTGCAACGCATTGAAGAAAAACTCGATGCGGGACGTATTGAAGACCGCCAAGTTGCAGCGCAATTGCTTGATGCCTTGGATCAAAACCAGATTGAGCAAATTGAGGCTTTCCAAATGGTCACAGAACTACGTGAGTGGGTACAGGAGATTCAGCAAACTGGACTACCACTTAATGCTGAAGTGAGAGAAGCCTTGGATGCTTTAACAGAGCATCAAGGTAGTGCTTACCAATACTTGCAATTGGCACTCCCTATTATCCCCGGAATTCTGAGCTATAACGTGGAATTAGGAAGTGAGCATACAATAACATTAAAGGGCATTTGGGAACGTTTCAAATCCCGTTTTAGCAAAGGAGCAAAAGGCCAGGCAGCATCAGGATCAAGCAAAGTCTACCACGGCACCGGCAAAGCGTGGGCGGTGTTGGTTGGCATTAACCATTATGAGTGCGACTTTATACATTCCCTAAAGGTCTGTGTGGATGACGTCAAAGCTATCCACCAGGCTTTAAGCGGAGGTTATGAGGTTGCAAAACTACTCACCGACGCTACCCGTGCAGATATCTTGGGTGGACTATCTACAGTTGCGCAAGCGGCCGCTGAAGATGATTTGCTCCTCTTTTATTTTAGTGGGCATGGAATGGCACAAAACGGTGAGAGCTACCTCCTGGCGCGGGATACGCAGCTTTCCGCGTTAAAGCATACGGCAATAGCAATGAAAGATATTCGTGAGCTTATCGAACAATCCCCTGCTCACGCTAAGGTGATTGTATTAGATGCTTGCCATTCCGGCGCATCTATCGGTAAAGCAGAACCTGTGATGACGTCGGAATTCATCCAACGAGTCTTTGAGCAAGCAGAGGGGATGGCCGTGTTAGCGTCTTGTAAAGAAAACCAACAGTCCTGGGAATGGACCGAAAAACACCGCAGTGTGTTTACCTACTATTTGCTAGATGCCTTGACCGGCAAGGCTGATTTTGAGAAGAAGGGCTTCGTCACAGTTTCTGACACCAGCAATTACGTATCCAACGGGGTCAAGACGTGGGCAGCCCAAAGGGGCGTCCCCCAGACACCCACATTGCAGTATACAGTGGCCGGGGATATTATCTTGTTGCAATATGGAGAATCTCACTTATAACAAGAGGTAACGCGATATTGTATTATTATTCAACTATCCGATAGGAGAAGCCAAAATGGAAGTAAAGTTAAAATAGATCATCTTGTAACTGTGTATCACTGAACCGAACTTACAATGTCGCAACTTGCCACTCGGCAAGGTTGCGTTCCTCGGTGCTGAAGTTAATGCCTATCAAAATAATCTTTTTGCCGCTTTATTGGTAGGACTCCGCATAGCCTTTATCCAGGATTGGCTGGATTGCAGCATCTGCACTGTGGTTGCACTTGAATTCCAGGATATAGACCTTCAGGTATTCAGTAGTATCTCCAGGAAAGCGGTTTTTACCTCACGATTAGGATACCCCAAAGTTAGGTCTTGAATGTGAGCGGAGAAGTATCGCTCCATTTCAGATTGGGTATAACCAAGCATACCGGCGTACCGGGTATGCATCGTAAGGTCATATAAGTTATTCAACTCGGAGAAGATTGAAACTCGGCTAAAGCGGGAGATG
>JAFGKB010000238.1 GCA_016928755.1 Anaerolineae bacterium
CGGTAATTGATGGCTAATTTTCTCATAATGGCCGTTTCCAGGTCAATATCCAACAAGTAAGCTAGTTGTAAGAGGTAGAGTGCCACATCGGCTAACTCTTCGGCAATAGCTTCTGGATTGGCCTTATCCCCCCATTGAAAGTGTTCTAATACCTCGGCGGCTTCAATAGATAATGAGATGGCGATATTGCGTGGGTCTTGATTGCAGGGGGAATCGGGCGCGTACCAGCCCATAGCAGATACAAAGCGGTTCATTTCATCTGTGAGTTCCTGAAGTGCGCGGTTTTTCTTGTCCATACCAAATTGCTCCTTTAAGACATGAAGGTAAGTATACAGTGATAACGGCGGAGTGCAAGGGGCAAGGTGGCTATTTTGGAAGGTGTGTATTTGTACGATATTGCCCTCTTCGGTTTCCGTTGTATTATAAATTTTAGGTCTTTAAGCCTGATGGGTTTAATGCCTTGAGTGAGATAGTTAAGAAAGTGTAATCCACTTATTCTTGATGGAGGTGAGAGTATGAATGTTGAGCAGCTTTGGGAATGCTTAGCAAAACTACAGCCGGTTTCCTTGGGCCATATGCCGACGCCTTTAGAGCCATTACCGCGTTTGACCGAGGTACTAGGTGGCCCTGAGATTTGGGTTAAACGTGATGATCAGACTGGGTTGGCTACCGGTGGTAACAAGGTACGGAAGTTAAATTTTTTGATGGCCGAAGCGCTGCGCCAACAGGCTGACCCTGTTATGACTACCGGGGCACAGCAGTCGAACCACGCGCGACAGACGGCCGCGGCGGCAGCGCGCCTGGGCCTCCCGTGTGTTTTGGTATTGCGTGGTTCTCAACCTCAACCCGCTACTGCCCCGCAGGGGAATTATCTCCTGGACACGTTATTGGGGGCTGCGGTCCGTTGGACCAAAGCTGACTCCATTATGGACGCACTTTATGCCGAAGCTGAGGTATTGCGCCAAGCAGGACGCAAACCTTATATCATACCCTATGGTGGGAGCAATGAGCTTGGCGTATGCGGGTATGTTGCGGGTATGGCTGAGCTATGGTGGCAGATGGAAGCGTTATCCCTGGATTTTGATGTGATTGTGATCGCCTCTAGCAGTGGTGGCACCCAGGCCGGATTGGCTCTTGGTGCTCAGGCCCTGGGTTATCAAGGCCATATTGTGGGTATTAGCATTGCCGAGCCGGCTGAGGCTTTCCGTACCCATATCGCGGATTTGGCTAACCAGGCAGCCGAGCTTCTGGAACTGGATAGCCATCTAGTGCCGGGGGATATTAATGTTGATGATGCTTTCTTGGGGGAGGGTTATGGTGTGGTGGGAGATTTGGAGCGTGAGGCCATCTTATTAGCGGGTCGTAGTGAGGGCTTATTAGTTGACCCTGTATACACTGGCCGGGCATTGGGTGGCCTGTGTGAACGTATCCGCCAGGGACAGTTGGTCGCCGGGCAACGGGTACTCTTCTGGCATACCGGGGGCATCCCGGCTCTTTTCTCCTATAGTGAGGCGTTGCAAAAATGAGACGGTGGTTCTTGTTGCCCCTGGGCATTTTGATCGGTGGTGTATTAGGCATACTCTTAGGCTGGGCCTGGCCGGTGGAGTATGCTAATATTTCTCACACGGACCTGCGCGCTGATTATAGAGATGAATATCTGTTGATGATAGCCGAGGCTTATGGTGCTGATGGCGATTTGTCATTGGCCAGGGAGCGGTTGGAACGTCTTGGCCCAGAGACCGTCTCTGAATTACTGGTCGAGTTGGGGGAACGGCGTATTAACCAAGGGGCCGTTCCGGCAGCAATTGTGCCCCTCGTGACGTTAGCCGGTGATTTAGGTGTGGCGACTCCGACAATGGATGCCTATTTACGAGGGCTAGACCAGTGAAAAAGGGTGGGCTTTTACTCTTGATTGGTGTCGTGCTCGGCGTTGCTGCCGGGCTGACATATGCTTGGGTGCTCAACCCGGTGCAGTATTACGACTCCTATCCTGCTATGCTGCAAGCTGACTATCGCCGGGAATGGATTGCTATCAGTGTTTGGGCCTATAGTTCCCAGGGTAATATGGCCCGTACCCAACTGCGCTTAAAGGATTTGCCTATGGAGGAGGTACAGGCCGGTATCGCGGGTGTGCTGGATACCGCGGTCGCCGCCGGGCGTCCGGTGCAGATGTTGCAACGGATTGCGAAGTTGGCCCAGACTTATGGGGTAGATACTCCTGCGGTGCAGGTCTATGCAAATTCCAATCTGCTGGCTATCACACCCTATCCCAGTATCACTGCGGAGGTGGCGTTACCTACTCCTACATCGACGCCTATACTGCAACCGGTAGCCTTGCCGGCCCCTACCGCTACACCCATTATCTTCATTCCCACACCAACCCAGGTTTTCACTACGCCTTATTATGTTCAGGTGCTCACCTATACGTGTGTTGCACAACCTCAAATTGGGGTGACGGTGATGGAAGCGGTTACCCAGACGGTGCGGGGGCGTGAGCGACTGGAACAAGAGCCATTGCCTGGCGTGAGTGTTTGGTTGTTATGGGATGAGGGTGCGGAGCGCGGGGTGACAGGATTTAAGCCGGAGCAGGGTATGGGCTATGTAGATTTTGATGTAGTTCCACAACAGCGATATAATCTATATGTGGGCATGCCGGGAGGCTTATCTTTGAGTACTTTGGAGGTCAGGCGTTGTGACTCGGTGACGACGACCTGGGAACAGTGGTCATTGGTAATTGTTAAGCGACCAGAGGACTTGCCGTAGGTGACACTGTGGCCGTTACACTGTTGCCACTTTGCCTGCAAGGCGTTATAATAACGTTGAAACTTCATATAGGGAGGGACAAAATATGCGCAAGATTTTAGCATTCCTATTTGGGCTTATCTTGGGGCTGGTTACCGGGGGTATATTCGCACTTTTATTAACCCCACAACCGGGACCTGAAATACAGCAGCAAATTCGTGGTGAGGTAGGGCGTCTCATTGATGAAGGTCGCAATGCGGCTGATGCTCGCCGTAATGAATTGGAACAGCAACTTGAATCTTTCAAACAAGGCCGCCCCATTACACTTCAAGGTGGGGATGCCGCCTAATATAGGGGTTTAAGTGAAACTCATATAACAAAAGTGGCGGGTAATTCATTACCTGCCGCTTTTTTATAGAGCTGGTTGGCAGAGCATTCTACTTTGCCGCTTCTACAAGTGCATAGAATAACGGCCACATCTCTTCTGATTTTGGAACCATTGCCTCTGGATGCCACTGGACGCTGATACAAAATGGGTGATTGGGCATCTCTACGGCTTCCACAACACCATCTGGGGCATAAGCAACGACTCTGAGTCCTTTGCCGGCCTCTTTAATAGCTTGGTGGTGTGCGCTGTTGACCTCGTAGCGGGTACCCTGGAGTACGTGGCTAATTTTTGAATCCGGTTCCAGGGTTACTGTATGGACTTTGTCCTCCATTGGACGTCCTGGTACATAGGCATGACTTAATGTATTGGGAAGTTGAGCTGCTATATCTTGGTAAAGATTGCCTCCCAAGGCTACATTTAGAAGTTGGTGTCCACGACAGATTGCCAGGATTGGGAGCTGCTCACGTTCGAGGGCCAACTGTACCAGACCCATTTCGGATGCGTCCCGTTCTGGGTCTGTTCCAGCTACCCACCCACCGGCCTCTTGTCCATAAAGCTCCGGTGCAATATCTTCTCCCCCAGTCAATAACAGCCCATCGAGTTTATCCAACAGGATAGGCCAATCATCTGGCTGCATCATTGGGGGCAAGATAATAGGCACACCGCCGGCATGGGATATGGCGCGCACATAGGTCTGGCCCACTGCATATAACGGACTACCAAGCAATCGGGCGGAAGTATCCTTCCGCCCGGTAATACCGATCAAGGGTCTCATTTAATGGGTATATGAGATTTTAATTACTTACGCAATTGCTTGAGGCGGGCAGCCTTACCACGACGATCCCGTAGGTAATAAAGTTTGGCACGCCGTACCTTTGCACGACGCATGACTTCTACTTTTTCGATACGTGGTGAGTGAGATAAGAAGGTACGTTCTACACCAATTCCATGTGATGCAATACGCCGCACTGTAAAGCTGGCGTTCGCCATCCCTCTGCGCTGGCGGATAATCGTCCCCTGGAATACCTGAGTACGCTCACGGCTTCCTTCGACGATTCGCACGTGCACTTTTACGGTATCACCAACATGCAATGTTGGGATTTCTGGGTTTGATTGTAATTGGCGTTCCAAGGATTCTACCAAATTCATTTTACTTTCTCCCAATTAATTTGCCGCCTGCGTTATGCGGCAGCTACGCATTATACCATACCATCATAGAAATACAACGTGACACAGATTAAGTTTTTATACTATTTAACACGAACACGCCACCCGGCTTGTAGATAATCAGGATCACGGGGCAGACTGCGACTGTCCCAAAGATTGCCATTCCATTTCCAGAAGATGTCTTTGTTAAGCCCATGTCGTATAATAATGCCCCATACCGTATCACTGGACCCGACTGTGACGTATACCGGCTGTGGTATTGCTGAGTTTGGGCCTGTTTTAGTTTCCGGATCAGCGGTTTGTTCGGGTAGGTCCTGTTCCATACATATGACATTGATAGATTGGATCAGGGGCCATAGGGCCTTTTCGGTATCGGCGGCGTTATCAATGCTGAAGAAGTCTACGCCGTGGTGGGTGACCGCCTCTATCCAGGGAATAAATTCTTCGGGTAGGAAGGTCGCGCCAAGCCCTGCGCGCAGCGGAGAGAGAGTTGGGTAGATATCGGGAGTGCCGTCCCATAGTAGGCTGAATTCACCTAACGCCTGATAAACGCCACGGTCGATAACCTGTTCGGTTGATTCACCCCACTTTTCAAAGCAGAGCGGCATCCAGCCACCTTTACAAAGCGGTGCTAAGAGTTGCAAGATATTGCGATCTGGAATATGAGGGAAAGGTGGGGTGGCGAGATATAAACGGTTAGTGGGTAGGCTCGCATTCTCTATTGCTTCCGCCAATGGGCGGAGTTGGCTCGCGGTCACCAATGCTGCGCCTATATAGAGAACTACGCCTTCGTAACCAATAGTTAAACTCTCAGCTATGGCTTTTAGTGCGTCTTGTGGTGCCTTATCCGTAATTTGAACCCAGGCAATCGGGTGCAAACCTAGATTCCTTACCCGTGGGCCTAGTGTGTGGGTAATCTCGGGGAAGTAAAGTGGGCCGTGCCCGACTTTAATCATTAGATGGGTCGCATCAACGCTAGTAGCCATTTCCATAGCTCTTTGCAAATCGTAAGAATGGGATAGCCAGATACCCTTGCCACAAAGCCCCACTATGGTCACCTCCTTGTAAAGTTCATTGTATTATAACTTCGATAATGTAAAGCGCAAGGCGCAGAAGGTTCTCAAAGTTTTAACTTGCCCTACGGTGATACAGACAAAGCCCCATTTAAGTAGCTATCAGGTAGTTGGCTTGACAGGTGCAATTGGCTATCTACAATAGTATAGGTATGAAGTTAAATATTCTTATAGTCTGTGGGCCACAATCTAGCCCTTGGAGGAATTGATGCGTTTTGATGGTCGTAAAGCAGATCAACTGCGATCTGTTAAAATAGAACTTTCTCCCATAATGTATCCTGAAGGTTCGGTGCTGATACAGATGGGCAATACCCATATCCTATGCGCCGTCTCCATCGAGTCTGGCGTGCCCCGCTGGTTGCGGAATGGGGAGCATGGCTGGTTAACGGCTGAGTATGCCCTGCTGCCGCGTTCTACCCAGATACGGACCTCCCGTAACCATATCCAACAGGGCCGTGCTCAGGAAATCCGGCGGTTGATTGGCCGGAGTTTGCGGCAAGCTGTGGATTTGGAGTTGCTAGGCAAAAATACTGTGATTGTGGATTGTGACGTGTTACAAGCTGACGGGGGGACTCGTACTGCGTCTATCACGGGGGCCTATGTGGCCGTGGCCCTCGCGCTTAAAAAATTGGCGGATGTCGGGGAAGTATCTCTCAAGGCCCTCAAGTCTCCGGTGGCCGCTATAAGCACAGGTTTGGTTGCCGGTCTTCCTTGTCTTGACCTGGCCTATGAAGAGGATTCCACAGCGCAGATTGATCTTAATGTGGTTATGGATGCTCAAGAGCGTCTTATTGAGATCCAGGGGACGGCGGAGTCGGAACCTGTATCACGGGAAACGGTGGATGAACTCCTGGATTTAGCCGTGGTTGGTATTCGCGAGTTAATCCGCAAACAGCGGGAGGCGTTGGCTTGGGCTGGTATAGAACGTTGACATCGAGCCAGCGTCGTATCCTTTTGGGGATGGCGGTCGCCTTAGTCACGGTTTTGGGATTATTAGGATGGAGTGTCTGGACTACACTCCATCAGTACCCATCCTTCCCCCTGGACTTACCCGGTGTTGGTAACTCGGCTTTAGATACCCCGACCCTGGTAGCGTCCGTCTTGGATACTCCCACCCTTACCACAACGCCAACTCCGACGGAGGCCCCTACTGCTACGTCCACACCAACGGCTACGCCCACCCCTACGCCCACACCGGCATTTGAGGTGGTCGAGGCCGGGAAGATATCTGATGCTATTGGGGATGCCCGCGGGGTGGTGGCGCGTTGGGGAATTCCCTTAGCCTTGGTGAACGAAGCTGAGTTGGCCTCGGTTCTCTACCAGTATTACCGGCTTCACCCGCCATTGGTGTTAGAAGAGCGTGTAATCTTTGAGATGTTAGGAATGTGGCCCGAAGATGGTGGAGTACAGCCTGACACCCTCTCCCAGGCGCAGCACGTCGCCGCGCTATATGTGCCTGAGGAATCCCAAATTTATCTGCGTCAGGATTGGACCGCGGGTCTTGAGCCGATTCGCTTGCAGTTGGCCTATGGATACGCCCGCGCACTCCCTGACCAATATGGCGATATTCCTAACCTGGTAGAGGATGCCGAATCTTTGGACCGGCGTCTTGCGCTTATCGCTACGGCCCAAGGGGATGCGATGATGTCTCTCTGGCGTTATATGGGGGTTGCGCCGGGCAGTGATAGTGCCAAGGCGTCATTAGAGATGGTCTCTGAGACCGTTTTTCCCACGTGGCGAGTGGCAGATGCTGGCCTGGATAGTGTTTCACGCCTTACCCTGTATATTGGAGCGCAGTTTGCATCAGCCCGGTATGCACAAGGGCGTTTGGCCGCCTTGGATGATGTGATCCGCCGTCCGCCCCGGTCAACCGAACAGATTTTGCACCCAGAACGTTATATGGCCGGTGATGAACCTGTAATTCTCTCGCCGGCTATGCCGAAATTGCCATCTGGATGGGAACTGGTGGAGATGGAGACCCTCGGCGAGGCGTTGATGGGCCGTGTGCTCCTCAGTTGGAGCGCTGGGCTGACCGGTACCCAGGTTGTGGAAGAGTGGGGCGGTGATCTGTTGCAAATTTGGTCCCCGCCAGAAGGGGAGAAAGTCGCGCTCTGGCATACTACCTGGGATACTTCGACGGCGGCCAGGAGATTCTTTGAGCCGGTAGCCGACTTGCTACCGGGGCGTATCGGTGGGCATTTCCTGGATGTCTCATTGCCGGAGGGGCTTACGCGCGGGCTATGGTGGTCGAACAGTTCCGGTGGGGCCTATCTACGGCTTTCGGCCAATCACGTATGGTTGGTCTGGGGAGATGACCCGGATGCTGTTGCCGTGGTCGCGGTCGATCTTTTCGGTATAAAAGAGGAAATGAGGTGATGAGCGTTTGGATAGTGAGCCATTATCTATAAATCCTGGGGCAGTTACGCCAGGTTCGCGTAAGAAACATCATCGTAGGTGGCGAAAACTGGGGGTTGCTGTGTTAATTGTCATATTATTGGGTCTAGCCTTAGTCGCCTGGACGCTCTGGTCGATGACCGGGCGTTATGCCGGGCTTATTTATACACCGGGTGATCTGGACCAGGTACCAGAACGACCGGTGGCCGTAGTCTTTGGTGCCGGATACTGGCCCAATGGGCGGTTGAGCGCGGTCCTTCAGGACCGTCTTGATGCGGCTTTAGAACTCTATGCGGCCGGGCGCGTGCAGAAGCTCCTCTTTAGTGGGGATAACCGCTTCGTGGATTACAACGAACCGGCCAAGATGTTGGAGTATGCCCTCTCCCAGGGCGTGCCCCGTGAGGATATTGTGCTGGATTATGCCGGGCGACGTACTTATGATACCTGTTACCGGGCACGTGATATTTTCCAGGTTCCCCCGGTTATCCTGGTGACCAACCGCTACCATCTACCCCGTGCGCTCAAGACTTGCCAGGTATTAGGGGTCAATGCTATCGGTTATATGTCTGACCGGCAGGCTTACCCGCGCCGCCGGCTAGTCTGGTACTGGATACGTGAGGTTTTGGCGACCTGGCGGGCCTGGTGGGATTTGTATATCTATAAGCCTTTGCCGGTTTTGGGGGAACCTTTACCCATCGTGGTGGAAGTTGTTCAGACTGAGTTGAATTAAAATAGTATGGGAGGTTGTTATGTGGCCTACACGTGATGCAGCTTGGACTTTGTTAAATGAGTATACTCAGAGTCAGAATCTTATCACCCACGCGCTGGCGGTTGAAGCGGCTATGCGTGCTTATGCCCGGCGTTTTGAGGCCGACGAGGAGCGCTGGGCTGTGGTAGGTTTGATCCATGACTTTGAATATGAGCGTTATCCCGATTTAGGGGAGGCCGGCCATCCTTTCAAAGGTGCCCAGATTTTGCGGGAGTTAGGCTGGCCGGAGGACTTGATCCGTGCCGTTTTATCCCACGCGCCGGGTATTACGGAAGTCATACCGCAGAACATTATGGAAAAGTCCCTCTATGCTGTGGATGAGTTAACCGGGCTGATTACGGCGGTTGCCTTGGTGAGGCCCAGTAAGTCAATCCTGGATGTTAAAGTGCGTTCGGTGAAGAAAAAGTGGAAGGATAAGCGTTTTGCGGCGGGGGCTAATCGTGAGGATATTGAGAAGGGCGCGGAGATGTTAGGGATGCCCCTTGCCGAACATATCGGCGTTGTTTTAGAGGCCATGCAGGATATTGCCGAGGAGTTGGGGTTGGCTGGTGACCAACAACCGGTATAAGATTGAGTGATAGGAGACTTATGGAAGAAAGGGTTGATTTTGGGAGGCTGTTGCCAGCCATACAGGAAATTGTATCTGGCAGAGGGACGCGGGATGAGAAATTGTTAGCTATCTGTCAGTTTTTAAAAAATGAAGTTCCATACTATAATTGGGTTGGGTTTTACTTGGTGGAGCCGGGTGAAGAACAGGTGCTTGTTTTAGGGCCGTTTGCCGGTGCTCCTACTGAACATACAAAGATTTCTTTTGGTCAAGGGATCTGCGGTCAGGCTGCCGAGACGGAGAACACGTTTATAATCCAGGATGTCTCCTTGGAAACTAATTATCTTTCTTGCAGTCCTGATGTAAAATCTGAGATAGTAATTCCTTTGTTTAAGGGTGATCAGGTTGTTGGTGAATTAGACATAGACTCTCATCTGATTTCTCCTTTTACGGATCAGGATCAAGAGTTTCTTGAGCACATAAGTTTGTTAGTGGCAGGACTCTGCTAGTACTCTTCTGAAAATGGGAGCATTTTATCAGGGTCTTGTTGTTTGGGGATTCCCCATTTTGACAGTATAGTTAAGAATTTTAAGGAGGTTTACCTATGAAGTTCGGTGATACGATTCAAGCGGCTGATTGGAAGAAGGAAAAACACATTCCTGTGATTGAGGCCCCTGAGGCGGTGAAAGCCGGTGCGCCGTTTAATGTCACAGTCAGTGTCGGTAAAGAGATCCCGCATCCGAATACTACAGAGCATCATATTCGCTGGATAGATGTTTATTTTAAGCCGGATGGTGACAAATTTAGTTATCAAATCGGGCACTTTGATTTCAGTGCGCATGGTGAGTCTGTGAAAGGCGCGAACGAGGGGCCGGCACATACACATCCTTTTGCTGTTTCTTCGCTGACGATTGAAGGTCCCGGTACCTTGGTTGCGTTATCTTTCTGCAATATCCACGGACTTTGGGAAAGCTCCAAGGAGATCAAGGTCACTGAGTAGTTTTTAGTAGGTTGATTTTGGAGCGAGGGGATGCCGGCACGCAGCTCCTCGCTCCCTTGCGCTATAGTATATTTTACAAATGCGCAACTTAAGGAGATGGGAATGGCAAAATTATCAAATGCTGAATTGATTCGTATGCTCCAGGCTGCCGCCAAGGATGAACATGCCGCGATTATCCAGTATTTACGGCATGCATATCTGATGGGAGAAGGAGAACTGGCGTGTGAGATCGAGGGCATTGCCCGCGAGGAGATGCGCCACTTCTGGATGTTATCCCGTTGGATCGTTAAACTCGGTGGAGAGCCTACGATTACCCGTGGGTTTACAGACCTGGATGGGGTGACGGTTCCTGATTGGATGCGGCGTGATGTCGCCGCTGAGGATCGGGCGATTGCGATGTACACTAATTATTTAACCAAAATCGAGGATCCTGACCTGCGTGCTGATATTGAGCACATCCTCGCGGATGAGGAACGCCATAACGGCGATTTTACCCACTTTGTCGAGAAGGCGGAAGCGGAACTGTTAGCCGAGGCCGGCTCCGAAGAAGAGATGGCAGAAATTATCGCTGCGATTGATGAGGAGGCTCTGAATTGGGGTGTCGGCCATGAGTATGCCGCACTCTTGCAGTATCTGATGCACTCATTTAAATTACATCAGACTGATGAGGAAGTCTCCAGCCAATTGGAGATGCAGGCTATCAATGAAATGCAGCACTTTGGGTGGTTTGGTGAGGGATTGGCCGACCACGGTAAGGAGATGCCTCTGGAACATCACGGGGTGACCTTACCGGCGAAGATGCGTGAGATGTTAGAGGCCGATGTGCAGTTGGAACAAGAGACCTCTGCTATGTATGCTGAATATCTTACCCGGATGGAAAATGAAGAGCTGAAAGGTGTTGTCGATGATGCCCGTGGTCAAGAGCTATATCACGAGTCCTTGTTCTCACGGTTGCTAAAGCGGGCGGATGACCTGGCCGAAAAAGAAGCGTCTGAAACGCCTAAGCCGTCGCGTCCCAGTTGGACTATTGGAACCTTGAAGAAAGGAGAATAACTGAAAATGGTTGAACATATTTTAATGCGTGAAGATGCTCCCCTGAGTGCTGCTCAGTGGCAGCTTGTTGATCAAAATGTAGCCAACGTTGCCGCCCGTGTTATGGTTGGCCGGCGTGTCTTGGACCTCTATGGCCCTTTGGGCTTTGGCGTTTATACTGTCCCCCTTTACACTTATGGTGGCGAGGAATCGGTCCGGGCGAAGATCGTAGGTCAGCTTTCTATGCAGACACTCGCCAAAGATTTCGCCATCTCGGCCAAGGACCTGGAGCTAATGAACTCTGGGCAGCCCTTCGATGTCGCCCCCGTTTCGGCTGTTGCGACACGTATTGCCAGGGCTGAAGACCAATTGATCTTTAACGGTGATGCCGAGGCCGGGGTTGACGGGCTATTGACCGTTAAGGGACGCCAGACCTTCTCCCTAGGGGACTGGGATGAGGAGGGCGCGGCATTACAAGAGGTCTCGACGGCGATTGCACACCTGGTTTCTGAAGGTTATTACGGGCCGCACTATGTGATAATGCACCCGCTGCGCTATACAAAGCTACAGCGTGTCTATGGCCGCCGTGGCGTCTTGGAAGTTGACCTATTGGAGCGTCAGGCTTCCGGCGGTATTTTATCTACCCCGACACTGCCCCCAGATAAGGTGTTAGTTATCGCCGCCCAATCTCAATATGTGGATTTAGCTGTTGGTTTGGATCTATCGGTGGCCTTTATTGAGACTGCCGATATGGAGCATCGTTTCCGCCTTTTAGAGACGCTGTCCCTGCGGATCAAGCAGCCCGCCGCAATTTGCACTCTGGAGTAAACCCCACAGGTGCAACGCACTTAGGTAAGTGCGTTGCACCTTCTCCTTTCACATAAGCCGGTGATTGAAATCACGGCTGACCGGAAGAAACGTCATGCCGAGTAACAACCATAAGAGACATGGTTCAGTTTAGAAAGAAAGTCGAGGCATCTCGCGCTATCCGTCATGCTGAGCGAAGTCGAAGCAACCGTCACCCTGAGC